>NZ_JBHRYU010000014.1:0-180040 GCF_042649185.1 Cohnella sp. GCM10012308 | reverse complement strand
AGATGTGCAAAGCTATCCTTACCATCTTCACTTTGCTTGCTGGAGAAAACAAGTTGTTCCCCCACTGACAGCCTTTCTCGTCTTGAACTGCAGCCTACTATGTTAGGATGTTTGCAAAACGATTGCGATTTCACCGAAATAAGACGCTGGCACATCGTTATTTCGCAGCAAACCGCCGATTCTGCCGGAATAAGACGCTGGCACATCGTTATTTCACAGCAAACCGCCCATTCTGCCAAAATAAGACTCTGGCACATCCTTATTTCGCTTTGGTCGCTTTGGTGGCTTTGGCCGAGCAATAGCGGCACAGCATGCCGCTATCGCCGCAGCTACGCACCTTGGCCCTCACCATAGCGGCACAACATGCCACTAGCCTCAGGCTCATCTTTGGTTACTCCAACACCACTTACCGCTCTTTCCCGTCCCGATTTGCCACTCTTTCACGTCCCGATTTACTGCTCTTTCACATCCCGATTTACCGCTCTTGCCCGTCCCGATACACCGAAGTGCCGCGCTGCTCCCGCGCCCAGTCGGCGACGCGATGGGGATCGCCTTCCCACAGGCGCTGCCTGCCCCAGGAGTTGGCTTCCGGAGGTCCTTCGCACTCGACGCGGATGACCGGGAACAGGCGGGACGGCGCTTCTTGCGGCAGGCCGTCGATGATCAGCTCGTCGCCTTGCTGGGTGAAGCCGAGCGTCTGGCCGGTCGTCAGCAGCGTGACTCCCTTGACGCGAGTCGCCAGGTCTGCGAGCCGCAGCGTCGGGCGCCCGTCCCAGAAGCGGATGATCAAGTACAGGTTGTTGCCGCGCGTCGTCTGGCGTCCGCGGGTGATGAACTCCGTGATCGCGCCGCCGTCCGAGCCGTAAATCGCCTCGCCGTGCACGTCGAGCCAGCGGCCGATCGCTTCGGCGCGCTCAAGGAACTCGGGCGGGAATTGCCCGTCGGCCGTCGGTCCCACGTTGAGGAGCAGGTTACCGCCGTGGGCGCCGCCCTTTTCCGCGCATTCGATCAGCATATCGAGCAGGTAGTCGGCCGGACGCCAGCGCTCGCCGAACACGTGGCTCCACAAGCGCCATGTCGTGACCTGGCACGACTCCCACAGCCGCTTGCGGTCCACGACGATCAGATGCTCCGGCGTACCGAAGTCGCCCAGCGTATCCGAATCCCCCGCCCCGATGCCGCCGTCGGCCCGGTATCCGTCATGCTGCTCGGAGTAGCCCAGCCGGTTGTTGATCAAGATGTTAGGCTGAAGCTTCCGCATCTCCTCTACAAGCTCCACGCTGCCGAGATCGTCCGCGTTGCGCGGCCATACGCCGTCGAAGAAGAAATGATCGATCTGCCCGTAGTTAGTCAGCAGCTCCTTCACCTGGTTGTGCAGGTATTCCTTTGTCGTGGCCCAGCCTTCCGGATCCTTGTCCGGACCGTCGAAGTAAGCCGGCAAGCGCCAGTCGATCCACGAATAATACAGGCCGATGCGCAGCCCCGCCTTGCGGAAAGCCTCGATATACTCGCGGACGAAATCGCGCTTCGGCGTTTGCTTCGCGCTCGAGTAGTCGGTGTACGCGCTGTCCCACATGCAGTAGCCGTCGTGATGCCGGGTCGTGAAGCAGGCGTACTTGAAGCCCGCCTTGCGCGCGGTGTCCGCCCACATCTCCGGATCGAAGCGCTCCGGGTTCCAGGCGCTGGCCGCGTCCGCATACTCCTCATGGTTCATATGCTCGCGGAACAGCACCTGCTCCCCTCTCCCGAATTGGGCGTAAGGTCCCCAGTGAATGAACAAGCCGTACCGGCTCTCGGTGAACCATTGCCACTTGTCGGGCACCGAGAAGGTTTGTGTCGGAGCTTGCGTCGTCATCGAATCCGCTTCCCTTCCGAGCGCGCGGAAGCAAGACGCCGGCCCGGCGGCCTGCGGCTTTGCCGTTTCCCGCCGTGCCGGCGCCTCCCCTATCGCCGCTTTTCCATGTTGTATGTGCCTGTTTCCCTTAAACCTTTTGCCTTTGTCCGATTACCTTACTGTGCAGTTGCTTTGCCGATTTTCCTTACTGCGCAGTTGCTTTGCCGATTTTCCTTACTGCGCAGTTGCTTTGCTGATTCTCCTTACTGCGCAGCTGCTTTGCCGATTTACCTTACTGTGCAGCCGCCGCTTTGCGCGCCTCGTAAGCCGTCTGGTAAATCTCGAGATAGCGTTTCAGGTTCATGCCGTCCAGCGTCTTGAGGTACTTGTCCCACTCGGAATCGACGTCGGCGTCGCCGATAATGAAGCGCGCCATCATCTCGCTCGTGTAGTCGTAGATCGTCTTGGACAGATCCGCGATCTCCTGGGATTGATCCACCGTCAGGTTCAGCGGAGGCAGCACCGACTTGACGTCGACGCGGTACGGCTCGTATTTGTCTTTCGTTTCTTTGTAAAGGATCGATTCAAGCGGGTTGTCTTCGCTGGCTACCGCGCCGAGGCGGAGCGAGTTCGGACGGTAGGCGATGCCGCTCTGCGACCAGTGCTTGTTCTGCGTGACGCCGAAGGAAGACATGTCCTTGTAAACGGCCGCTTCGCCGTTCAGGCCGATCTCGCCGGCTTCCGCCCAGCGCCAGTCGACGTCCGGCTCCCCGATCGTGGAGCGCAGCGTGATCTCGCGGTCGTACAGCGCATCGGCGAAGCGGAACGCCGCTTCCGGATTTTTCGCTTCTTTCGTAATAACGAACTTGCCTGGCGCGACTTGGTACGGATCGTACTGGGTGAGCTGCACGCCGCCCGGTCCCTTCAGCGGAGGTACGGCGACATAGTCCTTCCAGCGGCCGCTCGCGCCGTTAAGCTGCGTGATGACGCTCATGTTCGGGCCGGAGGCGGCGCCGAGAATGACCGTGTTCGGATTTTCCCCGAGCTGAACGAGCTGCGCCGGGTCGCGCGTCAGCGCCTGCGGATCCATCAACCCTTCCGCGTACAGCTTGTGCAGGTACTTCATGCCGTCCTTCCAGCCGTCCTTGGTGAACGGAACGTCGACCTTGTCCTGATCGCTCACGTAGAGACGGGTGTATGGCGCGTAAGTAAAGGAATTCATCAGGAAATTCTCGACGCTCGTCGTGAGCGTTGCGCCCTGGGATTGGGCTGGCGCGCCGGAGAATGGAATTTCGTCCGCTTTGCCGTTGCCGTTCGGATCCTTTTCCTTGAAGGCCTTGAGGACGTTGTAGAACTCGTCCGTCGTCGTCGGCATCGCCAGGCCGAGCTTGTCGAGCCACGGCTGATAGATCCACAGCTTCTGGCGCATCGAACAGTGGTAGCATTCGTTAGGCGCGGGCAGCGCGTAAATGTTGCCGTCGGCGGACGTGATGGTCGGCTTGACGAGCGGGCTTTCCTCGAACATCTTCTTCGTGTTGACGCCGTATTTCTCGATATAATCGTTCAGCGGAAGCAGCACGCCTTGCTGGCCGTACAGCGCTTGCTGCTCCGGCGTGACGTCCATCATCATGACGACGTCGGGCAGGTCGCCGCTGGCCAGGGCGAGGTTAAGCTTTTCCGCGACCATGCTGCTCGGCACGATCTCCCATTCCACGTGGATGTTGGTGAGATCCTCGAAGTACTTCGTGAATTCGTTCGTGTTGAAATCCTCTACGGCAGGGTTGGCCCCCGTCATCACCTTCAAGGTGATCTTATCCTTCACGATCGGGAATTCGCCGGCCGGCGCGACCGCCGCTTCCGAGCCCGAGGAAGCGCCGCCGGAGGCGGCATTCGAATCGGAGTTGTTGCCGCTGCAGGCTGCCAGAATCGTAACCAGCATGACAATCGCAAGCGCCATCGAGACCATCTGTTTGATTTTCATCGTATCTATCCCCTTCTTTATCCTTTTAATGAACCGATCATGACGCCCTTGACCAGATACTTTTGCACAAAAGGGTAAACCACGAGCAGTGGTACGGTAGAGATGACGATCAGAGAATACTTGAGCAGCGTCTTCAGCGCTTCGCGCCTCGCGGCGTCCATCGGGTCTCCGGACAGCATCGCGACGTCGACGTCGTTTTTGACCAGTATATCCTTCAGAACGAGCTGCAGCGGATACATGTGCTGCGACTTCAAGTAGATCATGGCGTTAAAATATTGGTTCCAATTCGCAGCCGCGTAATAAAGCGTAATGACGGCCAGGATCGGACCGGACAGCCGGATGACGATTTTCCACACGAACTGGAAGTCGTTGCAGCCGTCCAGCTGCGCCGCTTCAAGCAGCTCGTCGGGAATCGACATCTGGAAGTAGGTGCGCGCGATGATGACGTTCCAGACGGTCAGCGCCGTCGGGATGATCATCGACCAGACCGTGTCCAGCATGTGCAGCTCGCGTACGAGCAGGTAGTTCGGGATGAGTCCGCCGGTGAACATCGTGGTGAACATGAACAGGAACATGAACCCGTTTTTCCCATAGAAGTCCTTGCGCGATAACGGATATGCCGCCAGCACCGTCATTACGACGTTGACTGCCGTCCCTGCTATCGTGTAGATCACCGAGTTTTTGAAGCCCGTCCACACCATCTTGTAATCGAGTACCGCCGTGTAGCCCTCGAGGCTCGGACGCACCGGCCACAGCCATACCTCGCCCGACACGACCGCCTGCGAATCGCTGAACGAAGCGCTGACGATGTAGATGATCGGATAGAGCACGCTGACGAACAGGATGGTGATGAACACCGCGTTAACAATCGTGAAGAGCTTGTCCGTGAACGACTCGTTGCGAAACCGGATATCCATGCGCAACCTCCTTTACCATAAGCTCGCCTGCTTCGTTCTCTGCGCAAGCTTGTTTACTGCCAGCAGCAACGCCAAGTTAATGACGGATTTAAACAATCCGATGGCGGTGGAGTAGGAGTAATTCGCGACCTGCGCGGTCAGGCCGACCTTGTACACATACGTGTCGATGATTTCGGATGCCTTCAGGTTGATCGGATTTTGCAGCAGCAGCACCTTTTCGAAACCGACGTCCAAAATGTGTCCGGTATTGAGGATGAGCAGGATAACCGCCATCGGCATAATGCCGGGCAGATCGATATGCCACATGCGCCTGAACTTGCTTGCCCCGTCCACGACCGCCGCCTCGTGCAGGGCCGGATCGATGGCGGCCAGCGCCGCGATAAAGATGATGCAGTTGAACCCGGCATGCTGCCACACGTCCGACCAGACATAGATGGAAGAGAACATCGAGATCTCGCCCATGAAGTTGATCGGCGCGATGCCGAAGACGTCGAGCAGCTTGTTCACGATCCCGATCCGCGGGTCGAGCAGCTCCTTGACGATGCCGACGATGACGACGATGGAGATAAAGTGTGGCGCGTACGTCACCATCTGGACGACCTTGCGGTACGACTTGCTCCTCAAGTAGTTGAGGCCAAGCGCCAGCAGGATCGGGAACGGGAATCCCGCGAGCAGATTGTAGAAGCTGAGCAGCAGCGTGTTGCCCAGAATCCGGGTGAAATCGTACGAATGAATGAACCGCGAGAAGTGATCGAGTCCGACCCAGGCGCTCCCCCAGATTCCCTTGGTGACGATAAAGTTCTTGAACGCGATCTGGGCGCCATACATCGGCACGTACTTGAAGATGATCAGGTACGCGAAGGGCAAGGCCATCAGCACGTACAATTGCCACGCTCGGATAATCTTCTTGGAGACGGCTGACTTGCGGGGCGCGACGCTCTCTCTGCTTGCTAGACGCTTGATATCGGGTACGCTCACTTCCTCTCACCTCCCTTGCCTAAACTTTTAGAGTCCGTAGCCCCCGATCGGGGTCTGCCGGGTACGATCGTCTCGGATCGTCCGGGCTGCTCTGCGGCTTAGGGCAAGCTTAGGCGCTGGAGGGCGGCGAAGTAAATTGCGTTGTGGTCCGATGATCGCCATTCGTTCAGATTCGGGGATTGATGTTTGCGTTTTCAGTGTGCATTTGATCAGAAATCAACTTGATTTTCCCATTTTTAGTTGGAAATGAGCGGTGTAAAGCGGTTACTTCGGAAGAGGCGGCATCATCAGCAATGCTGCCTTATCCGTCTCCCCCAGCTCCGGGAAGCCGCTAAAAAGCGCCTTGATGAGTGAAAGGTACAGTACCCGCGAGACCTCGGGGCACTGTACCTCTTTTTTTTGCAAGGCCTTAGGAACAGACAATTAAGGATTGATGCCGCACTGCTCTGCGTAGAAAGCATCCGCCAAAACGGCGCGAGGCATCCCAGCTCCAACACAACACTCACGGTCTCTCTAAGCTCACTTATTGCGCTTGCAGCTCCCATGCCGGGGGCTTCTGCCGCTCCAAGCTCAATTTTTGCGCTTGCAGCTCCCAGACCGGGGGCTCCTGCCGCTCTAAGCTCAATTTTTGCGCTTGCAGCTCCCAGACCGGGGGCTCCTGCCGCTGCAAGCGCAATTTTTGCGCTTACAGCTCTCAAGCTGCAGCCTCACGCAAGCCTGGCGGCACGGGCCTCCCCCGCCTATGCTGTTGTCAGGCTTCCCCCACCGCGCCGGCAGGTCCGTTAGAGGATGCGTAAGACGTTTCGGTGCGGGCCAGCTCGCGGAATACGGTCGCGTTCAGCCCCGTTCCCCGCTTAAATGCCCGGCAGAACGTGCTGGACGAATGGTAGCCCACCTGCTCCGCAATCTCGCGGATCGTCAGCGACGTCGAGGCCAGCTTGCTCTTTGCCTCGTCCATGCGCATATTTTCCAGATACTCGGAGAAGTTGATGCCCGTCTGTTCCTTGAAAAACTGGGACATGTAACCCTTTGAGACGTTCATGTTATCGGCAACGGCATCGAGCGTCAGGTTCGCGTCGCCGTAATGCTGCTGCAGGAAAGCCAGCATGTCGTCGAGCAGCCTGTGATTGCGGCTCTTCTTGCGCCTGTCGAGATCGCGGGCGGTCGTCAGGAACATCTCCGAGGCGCTTCGGTACGACAACTTAGGATTGTCGACGGCGCTCGGATGCTGCAGAAGCTGCTGGATATCGATCGCATGGTCCAGCGCAAGCTGCTCCTGAAGCTTGGCGAGGCAGCTCACGATTTCATAATAGAACAGCTGCTGCAGCGCGAGCGGCAAATGCCTGTCGCTGAAGTTTTCCTTGTAAAGCTGGCGTAGCACGGCCTCGACTTCCTCGGGCTCGCCCGCTTTGGCATAATTGATCAAGCGGTTCTCCAGCTCCTGCGGGAAGAAGAAGCGGGCGTTCGTATGCGGAAGATCGGCAAACCAGACCGTCTCGTTTTTGCTTTCGTAGCTGATCGAGGACAAGCACTGCCTTGCCTCTTCATAAGAGCCGGACACCTCGAGCAAGGTCGACCGGAAGCCCCCGATGGCAAAATAAAGCTGCAGCCCCTCGCGCCCGCTCGTCTCCGCTTCGATCGCGGCCACGCTCCGGTCGATCATATGCCGGAACGACGCCTCGTCTCCCAGTTCGTCCACGAACAGCAAAGCAATCTTGTCCTCCGCGATATGATGGGCGTACCGATCGTCCCCGAGACCTCTGCGGATCGCTTCGGTTACCCATACGCGATTGACGTCCAGCTTGTCCAGCTCCGCTTCCGTATTGCTCTGACCTGAACGGCTGAAATTCAGGATCCCGATCGCGTAGCCTTGACCGTGCAGGCCGATCCGCTGGTGAGCGAGCAGCGAATTGATCTCGTTCATCGACAGGAAGTCGCCCTTGAGCAGCCGCTGGAAAAACGTGTCCCAGACGAGCGGCACCTGCTTGTCCATCTCCTCCCGCAGCTCCGCGTTGTTATCGAGCAGTGAAGACAACGACTGCTGGATATAGCCGTACATGTCCTTCGGCTTCTGCGGCGCGCCGGCCGCCTGGTGGCGGTCCCGAAGCGTGGACATAATGCGCACGAGCGGACGTCCGCTCCGGGTCGCGAACAAATACGCCAGCACGATGCCGAGCCCGAGGAACACAGCCACGATCGAGAAAGTCAGCTTTTTAATGGAGATGACCTTCCCCAGCACGATATGGGGAGGCTGCGCCACGACATAGGACCATTTGTTATACGAGGAAGTCGTATATGTAACCATGCGTCCGTCCGTCTTGTCCGAAGCCTCGATCGTTCCGGAAAGGCCGGGCAGGACGACGTTCCCGCCAAGCGCGGACTTCGAGCCGTCGCCGATGAGCGAAGCGACCACTCTCCCCTTGTCGTCAATGATCGATGCCGAGCCGCCGTCCGAGATGTCGATCCCGCTCAGCAGCGACTTCAGTTCGTTTCCGTCCACGAGCACGATTAGAGCGCCCTGGATGCGTCCCGGATACCCGAGCGACTGCACGTAGGTGATCATATCGTACGTCTTATCCTCGTACCGGGCCGCTCCCGTCGGCATGATCTCCCGGTTGCGGTACGTCGAGAGCAGATCGTCGCGCCATGCTTTGTAATCGATTTCATTGTAGGTTAATACATGATCGTAGAAGTACGGCAGCTCATACGAGGAATTGGACGATAAGGCCAGGTTGCTGTTCTTGAAAATAAGAAAATAGTCCAACACAAAATTGTTGGAGGCATTGTAGCTGTACAGGCTCTTCTGCGTCCGCAGAACCTTGTACGCGTTGGTGCTGCTGAACGGATCGGAGACGCGCTGGAAGCTGTTGACGCCCGGGTCGTTGAGCAGCTGCAGGGAGATCGTGTTGATCTCGGAAAAGCGGCTGTCGAGCGTATTCTTGACCTGGTCCAGCATCTGCATGTTGTTGCGGACGACTTCGTCCTTCACCACGTGATACGTCTTGTTATAGAACAGCCACCCCAGCGTCAGCGCCAAGAGCATAAACAGAAAATAAGGAAGCATCATTCGGAGAAATAAAGGCTGCTGGCCCAGTCGATTCCTCAAGCGCATGACTCACGTTCCTCCGTTCGTCTCAGGTGTGTTGTTAGCTATTATAACATCAATCCGAAAATTCTTAACATGAAATTAACAAAATAGAGAAAGAGCAGCGTTATCGCTGCCCGTCATTAAACAGCATTAGAAGTGTAGCGCTTACAAGAAGCAAATTTAATCATAACACATGTAGTCAAGGTGTTGAGGCGGGGCTAGGCGGTGAAAGCAAACCAAAAAGGGATGAAGCAGAGGTATCTCCTGCTTACATCCCTTTTCAGTCCGCGGTTCGGCGCGGGATCGCCATGTAGCTCTATCCGGAGCTTCTACGCCTCAGTTGGCCGCGCGGACTTCCCATGTAGCTCTATATGGAACTTCTTCGCCTCAGTTGGCAGCTTGGGCTGAACAACTTTCAAGCCAACAAACTCCCGGCAAAATCCGGATCGTCGAGCATCGGACTGCCGATGGCGATCAGATCCGCAAGTCGATCCTCCAACGCGCGGTTGGCGAGACTTTGCGTATGCAGTTTGCCGACCGCGATCACTGGAATGCGGAAATGCTGCTTAATCGCGGCGGCATGCGGCAATTGATAGCCCGGATGCACGTCCGCCGGCTTGATCGGGAGCAGTCCGCCGCTGGAGACGTGAATGCCGTCCAGCTCGGCTTCAAGTGGCTTCAACAGCCGTACCCATCCCTCGGGCGTAAGCCCGCCTTCGCAATAGTCCGTTGCGGAGATCCGTACGATGACCGGATAGTCCCTCCCCACTTCCTGCCTGATCGCCGAGAGCGCCTCCTTCAGAAACCTGGACCTGCCCTCGGAACTGCCGCCGTATTCGTCCGATCTTACATTGGTGAGCGGAGATAAAAATTGGTGGATCAAAAAACCGTGCGCCGCGTGGATCTCAATGCCGTCAAACCCGGCTTCGACGCTTCTGGCGGCAGCGAGGCGATATTCTTCGAGGACGCCGCGAATGCCGGCCTGCGTCAACGCCTCGGGCGTGCCGTAATGATCGTCGAAAGGCAAGGCGCTTGGCGCAATCAGCGACCGGGTCACCTTGGGCGAGGATTTCCGGCCGCCATGCGACAATTGAACGAACACAGGCGTTCCGAGCGCGTGGATCGCATCCGTTATCTTTTTCAGAGGCTGCACGTGCTCCTCCTTATAAATACCGATATCGTTCGGCCATAGCCGGCCATTGGGCGAGACAGCTGTCGACTCTACGATAATAAGCCCTACATGGCGCGCTCTGCTGCCGTAATGGGCGATATGATGATCCGTCGGGAACGCGTCGATCGTGCCTTTGTATTGCTGCAGCGGGGCCATGACCAGCCGGTTTTTTAGCTTCAAAGCGCCCAGGGTCGCAGCGTCGTTGACGGTAACTGTCATAGAAGATTCTCCTTCGCAAGTCATGATTGGCATTTTATAATGGATTGGTGTGAATTCGCATGCTATTATCGAGGCCAAATATTGAATACTCATTATTTATTCAGTCATTTTATTTGAACAACCTTAATTCATTAAGCGGAGGCTCTTATGGACCACATCGATTCCAAAATCCTGTCTCTCTTGCACGACAACGCCAGAATATCGATCTCCGAAATGAGCAGAACGATCGCCATGTCGCAGCCTGCCGTCACGGAACGGGTTCGGAAGCTGGAGGAGCAGGGGGTTATCACCGGTTACCGCGTGCAGCTGTCCCCGCACAAACTGGGGAAGCATACGACTGCCTTCGTGTTGTTTAAAACGAATAAATGCCCCGACCTGACCGCGTTCTGCGAATCGTCGCCCGATATCGTGGAGCTTTACAGAATTAGCGGAGAATACAACTTTCTGATGAAAATCGTTACGGAAACGACAGAATCGCTAGCCAGCCTGCTGGATGAATGCAATGCTTTTGGCTTTTCGTCTATTCTGGTCGTGCTATCCACGGCGTTCGAGGATAAAAATATCGCGGAGGTCGGCCCCTCTCATAATTGAGCATCCGCCGCCGTCGCGGCAAGCGCGTGGCGATTGGCCGGTATTGGAACGCCCAGATTGCCTCGCAGCGTGTCTGCTTCGTATTCGGTGCGATAAAGGCCTCTTTCCTGCAAAATAGGGATGACCTGCTCCACGAATTCCTCCAGCGCGCTTGGCGTAACGGACTGAATGAAGAAGCCGTCCGCCGCTTCTTCCTCGTAATAAAGCTGGATCAAGTCGGCGATCTGTTCCGGCGTGCCCATAAAGCCGCCTGGCGGCGATACGAAGCGAAGCGCGACCTGGCGCAGCGTCAGATTTTCCTCGCGCGCGATTCGCCGGATTCGTTCGGTCGTGCTTCTATAGCTGTTGTTGCCGAGATCGCCCAGGTCGGGGAACGGCTCATCCAGCGGAAATTGCGAGAAATCGTGATGCTCATAGAATCGGCCAAGGTGGGCGATGGCTTTTTCAATCGTGACCAAATTGGCGATCTCCTCGTATTTGGCCTTTGCTTCTGCTTCCGTGCGGCCGATAATGACGCCGATGCCGTGCAGGATCGCGATGTCGTCGGGCGACCGCCCATAGGCCGCGGCGCGCGCTTTGACATCCCGGTAGAATTGCTTGGCGTCTTCGATATAAGCATGCTCCGTCAAGACGGCATCCGCCGACCGCGCGGCCAGATTTTTGCCGGCTTCGGACGAGCCCGCCTGGAATACGACCGGCTGCCCCTGCTTCGAACGCCCGATGTTGAGAGGCCCGCGTACGGAGAAAAATTCGCCCTTGTGGTCAAGCGTATGCAGCTTGGAACGGTCGAAAAAAACGCCGGTGTCTTTATTGCGGATAAAGGCGTCGTCCTCCCAAGAATCCCACAGTCCCCGCACGACTTCGAGATACTCCTCCGCCATGCGGTAACGCTGGGCATGGGAAGGATGCCCGTCCTTGCCGTAGTTGAGAGCGGAGCCTTCCAGCGGCGAGGTGACGACATTCCATCCCGCTCGGCCGGCGCTGATGTGATCCAGCGAAGCGAACTGGCGGGCAGCGTTAAACGGTTCGCTGTAGGAGGTCGACAGCGTGCCTACCAGGCCGATCCTGCTCGTAACGGCGGCTATCGCGGACAAGATGGTAATCGGCTCGAACCGGTTCAGAAAATGCGGAAGGGAATCCTCCGTGATATAGAGCCCGTCGGCGATAAAGACGAGATCGAACTTGCCGGCTTCGGCCGTCCGCGCCTGCCGTTTGTAAAATTCAAGGTTGACGCTCGCATCGACCGGCATGTCAGGGTGTCTCCACAGGCCGGTGTGCGCCCCCAAGCCTTGAAGGATGGCTCCGAATTTAAGCAGCTTTTTTCCGGACATTCCGATTCGCGCTCCTTGTCGTTAGATGATCGAGCCTTCGTCTACGTTACACTTCGATAAGCGTATCACCAACTATTCAAGGCGGTCTATGCGGATTTAAAGGGAAATGGACGTTAAAAAATTAAATTTAACGGAAATCGCATGCGAAAAAGCCCTCCACGAATGGAGGGCCCTCGCACTGCTTATACGATCGACTCAATAAACCTTTGCAGCACAGCCGCGACTTCCGCCCGCGTCGCCGTTTCCTTCGGCGCGAAGGCATTGTCATTGCGACCGGTAATGATACCAGATTGCTGCGCGTATAGCGCGGCTTGGCGTGCCCAGGCATCGATTGCCGATGCGTCGGAATAGCGAAGCTCCGAACCTGCCGTTACGTTCGTGTCCGCCTTGATGAACTGCGCGAAGCGATAGAGCATCGCGGCCAGCTCTTGACGCGTCACTTGACGGTTCGGATCGAATCGCGTGCCGCCGACGCCCTGAACAATGCCGCTGCTCGCAGCCCAATCCAGGTACGCGCCGTACCAGCTGTCGTAATTCACGTCCGTGAACGCATGCTGTCCGGTCGCGGCCAACGGGCCATAGCTTCTCTCGTAAAGGCGGCCGATGACGGTCGCGAGCATCGCGCGGGTCATGCCCGTGTTCGGCGCAAAATTTTGCTCGCTGACGCCCAAGAAGAGCTCGCGCTCGGCGACGAAGTCGATGTAGGACTTGCCCCAATGGTTCGCGATGTCGCCGAAAGTCTTGGGATTGGCCTGGAACTCGATTGTCTTGCCGGCAGGCGCGATATACTTCATTTCTCCGGAAGCGTCGGTAGAGAAGCCGATAAATACCTTGGTACTACCATTATAGTAGAACGGCAGTCCGGCGGCTTTTACTTTTGCAAATACCGCCTTGATCGTATGTGCCTCGGTAACATTGGCGAACGTGTAGCTGCCGATCTTGCCCACGCTCTTGCCGTCTACGGTCACATCCGAGATCGCATAGCCCGCATCCGGCGTGATCGTATAGGTCTGGCTGCCGCCTCTGCTAACCGCGACATTCCCCGCAGGACTTATGCTGCCGCCTGCGTCCGCGTCCGCCGTAATGGTCAGGCTGCCGACCGATACGCTGCCTGTCGGAGAGACGATCTCGCCATTGGCGACCGCATAGGTCGAGAAGTTCTGCGCCCAGATGATAATCTGGTTGTCTGCTTCGTCAAGCATATAGCCTTCCGTAGATGGCGTAGTTGCGGAAAGGGCCAGCCGCGTCATCTTTTGCGCCACGCCGATGTGGTACCGATAAATCGTGACGTTTTCTTTTCCGGCCAGATCGTACGGCACGATAATCTTCAGCAGACTGCCTACCGTAGATAGCGTGGTGCGGCTCGACTGGTTGGACGTATCGATCCGTGTCTTGGTCAGCGTCAGATCCAGATACAGGTCGATGCTTTGTCCGCCCGCCAGATTCCGCAGATCGGAAGCGCCTATCGCCGCCGCTGCGTCCTGCTTCTCCACGCCGAGCGTGATCTTGACCGATCCGCCATCCGCGACGAGCTGCTGGTCGTCGGCCGTATACACGTTTTGCGTATCTGCGAACAACTCGTTCAACCCGTCCACGACAACGCTTGGCGTGTCTCCCTTGATCTCCAAAGCGCTGTTCTTGTTGCCTCTCGGCAGAACAAGGCGTCGCGGACTGAAGTCGTAATCCTGATCCTTTACGGTAACGGCGACCGTAATGATCTGATCTTCCTTGGTGACAACCAGATTATAGGTTCCGTTCGGCACGCCGGTGACTTTGAAATGCCCGTTCGCATCGGTCAATGCGGTCGAACCGATCTGGACGTTGCCCTTCATCACCTTAACGGTCGCGCCAGCGCTGTAGTTGGCGTCCGGGGTGTCGTCTACTACGGTTCCGATGACGCTATAAGTGCCGTTGATCGTGAAAAGGATCGTTTTCGCCTGGCCTGCCGGCGTGCTGCCGCTTGCTCGGACGCGAACCTTGACTGTGTGCTCGCCGCTCAAGTTGGGCGGGTTCGCCGGGTCGTAGGTTGCCCAGCTGCCGTCGTCGATCGCGTATTCCATCGTCGCATCCGCGCCGACAATCGTATTTAATGTGTCGTTCGCCGATACGTTCGGCGCTGCCGGTGCATTTGGCGTGAAGTGCAGCGTCGCCGCCGAACCAGCCAGTGCGGTTGCGGTGGCGGATGTACGCACTTGTACCGTATGCGTGCCGGACAGGTCAGGCGCGCTTGTACCGTTGAATTTCACATAAGAGCCGCCATCAATCGCGTACTCCATACCGTTGGCGAGGCCTGCAATCGTGTTGGCATCGTCGTTTGCCGAAACAGACGGAGCCGCCGGACGGGACGGAACAACCAGCGTCTGCGGCGCCGAGTTCGTCGTCGACGTTCCGTCGCCGACCTTCACGATGGAGAGCGATGTGCCGAGCCAGCCGGCTTCAATCGCGATTTTACCGTCATTCCCCGCCGTCTTGGTCACGCCGCCGATCAGATAGTCCGATCCCGGCGTCAGGCCCGTAAGCTTCTCGTCGCTGTAGCTGATCGCGACATTCGGCGTCATCTCTGGAGTGGCCGTGAATGCTACCACCGTTACCGACGTAGTTGCTGACGCAAATGCCGTTGCCGTTGCTGCCGTCCGCACGTAATACGTGTCCGGCGCAAGGCCCGTTACCGTCGTGCCGGTGATTGCCGTCCACGTGCCCGCAGCGCCCTTCTTGTACTCCAGATCGCTGGTGACGCCCGTGATCGTGCCATCGTTCTTGGCCGATGTCTCATCTGTCTTGCCGACAGTTGTCGGTGCGGCCGGACGCGCTGGCACAACCAGCGTCTGCGGCGCCGAGTTCGTCGTCGACGTGCCGTTGCCGACCTTCACGATCGATAGCGATGTGCCGAGCCAGCCGGCTTCTATCGCGATTTTTCCGTCATTGCCCGCCGTCTTGATCACGCCGCTGATGAGATAGTCCGCTCCCGGCGTCAGGCCCGTCAGCTTCTCGTCGATGTAGCTGATCGCGGCATTCGGCGTCGTTTCCTGCGTGGCCGTGAACGCCCCCACCGTTACCGAAGTTGCCTCCGACGCAAACGTTGTTGCCGTTGCAGCCGTCCGCACGTAATACGTGTCCGGCGCAAGGCCAGTTACCGTCGTGCCGGCGATAGCCGTCCAAGTGCCCGCAGCGCCCTTCTTGTACTCCAGATCGCTGGTGACGCCCGTGATCGTGCCATCATTCCCGGCCGATGTCTCATCCGTCTTGCCAACGCCAGTCGGTGCGATCGGACGCGAAGGCACAACCAGCGTCTGCGGCGCCGAGTTCGTCGTTGACGTGCCGTCGCCTACCTTCACGATGGAGAGCGATGTGCCAAGCCAGCCGGCTTCGATCGCGATCTTGCCGCTGCCGTCGGCCGTCTTGCTCACGCCGCCGATCAGGTAAGAGGCGCCAGAAGTCAGACCCGTCAGCATCTCGTCGCTGAAACCGATCGCCGCATTCGGCGTCGTTTCCGGCGCGGCTGTGAATGCTCCCACTGTCACCGACGTCGCTTCCGACGCAAACGCCGTTGCCGTTGCTGCCGTCCGCACATAGTAGGTGTCCGGTGCAAGGCCTGTGACCGTCGTGCCCGCAATTGCCATCCAAGTACCTGCCGTGCCCTTCTTGTACTCCAGCTCGTTAGTGACGCCCGTGATCGTGCCATCGTTCTTGGCCGATGTCTCATCTGTCTTGCCGACAGTTGTCGGTGCGGCCGGACGCGCTGGCACTACCAGCGTCTGCGGCGCCGAGTTTGTCGTCGACGTGCCGTCGCCGACCTTCACGATCGATAGCGACATACCGAGCCAGCCGGTCTCAATCGCTATTTTCCCGTCATTGCCCGCCGTCTTGATTACGCCGCCGATCAGATAGTCCGCTCCCGGCGTCAGGCCCGTCAGCTTCTCGTCGCTGTAGCTGATCGCGGCATTCGGCGTCGATTCCGGCGTGGCCGTGAACGCACCCACCGTCACCGACGTCGTCTCCGACGCGAATGCCGATGCAGTTGCTGCCGTCCGCACGTAATACGTGTCCGGCGCAAGGCCCGTTACCGTCGTTCCGGCGATTGCCGTCCACGTGCCTGCCGCGCTCTTCTTGTACTCGAGCGCGCTGGTCACGCCCGTGATCTTGCCGTCGTTCTTCGCCGATGTCTCATCCGTCTTGCCGACACCTGTCGGCGCAGCCGGACGCGCTGGCACAACCAGCGTCTGCGCCGCCGAGTTCGTCGTCGACGTGCCGTCGCCGACCTTTACGATTGAGAGTGATGTGCCGAGCCAAGCGGCTTCGATCGCGATCTTGCCGCTACCGTCGGCCGTCTTGCTCACGCCGCCGATCAGATAGTCCGCTCCCGGCGTCAGGCCCGTCAGCTTCTCGTCGCTGTAGCTGATCGCGGCATTCGGCGTCGATTCCGGCGTGGCCGTGAACGCACCCACCGTCACCGACGTCGTCTCCGACGCGAATGCCGATGCAGTTGCTACCGTCCGCACGTAATACGTGTCCGGCGCAAGACCCGTTACCGTCGTGCCGGTGATTGCCGTCCACGTGCCCGCAGCGCCCTTCTTGTACTCCAGATCGCTGGTGACGCCCGTGATCGTGCCATCGTTCTTGGCCGATGTCTCGTTCGTCTTGCCAACATCTGTCGGCGCAGCCGGACGCACTGGCACAACCAGCGTCTGCGGCGCCGAGTTCGTCGTCGACGTACCGTTGCCAACCTTCACGATGGAGAGCGATGTGCCGAGCCAGCCGGCTTCAATCGCGATTTTTCCATCATTGCCAGCCGTCTTGGTCACGCCGCCGATGAGATAGTCCGCTCCCGGCGTCAGGCTCGTCAGCTTCTCGTCGCTATAGCTGATCGCGACATTCGGCGTCGTTTCCGGCGTCGCAGTGAACGCACCAACCGTTACCGACGTCGTCTCCGACGCGAATGCCGATGCCGTTGCTGCCGTCCGCACGTAGTAGGTGTCTGGTGCAAGACCCGTCGCGGTTGTGCCAGTGATAGCCGTCCAAGTGCCCGCAGCGCCCTTCTTGTACTCGAACGCACTGGTCACGCCCGTGATCGTGCCGTCGTTCCCGGCCGATGTCTCGTCCGTCTTGCCAACACCCGTCGGCGCAGCCGGACGCGCTGGCACAACCAGCGTCTGCGGCGCCGAGTTCGTCGTCGACGAGCCGTCGCCGACCTTCACGATGGAGAGCGCTGTGCCGAGCCAGCCGGCTTCAATTGCGATTTTTCCATCATTGCCAGCCGTCTTGGTCACGCCGCCGATGAGATAGTCCGCTCCCGGCGTTAGGCCCGTCAGCTTCTCGTCGCTGTAGCTGATAGCGGCATTCGGCGTCGATTCCGGCGTGGCCGTGAACGCACCCACCGTCACCGACGTCGTCTCCGACGCGAATGCCGATGCAGTTGCTGCCGCCCGCACGTAATACGTGTCCGGCGCAAGGCCCGTTACCGTCGTGCCCGCAATTGCCACCCAAGTACCTGCCGTGCCCTTCTTGTACTCCAGATCGCTGGTGACGCCCGTAATCGTGCCGTCATTCCCGGCCGATGTCTCATTCGTCTTGCCAACACCTGTCGGCGCAGCCGGACGCGCTGGCACAACCAGCGTCTGCGGTGCCGAGTTCGTCGTCGACGTTCCGTCGCCGACCTTTACTATGGACAACGACATGCCGAGCCAGCCGGTCTCAATCGCTATTTTCCCGTCATTGCCCGCCGTCTTGATTACGCCGCCGATCAGGTACGCCGCTCCAGGCGTTAGACCTGTAAGCTTCTCGTCGCTGTAACTGATCGCGGCATTCGGCGTCGCTTCCGGCGTCGTTCCCGAGCTGGGCACCTGGAACACGATCGGGAAGCCCTGCAAGTAGGTAAGCGCCACGCCGCCCGAAGCCCCGTTCTTGCCGCCGACGATCACAATCCTGCCGTTTTTGTCGACTGCCATTCCATACGCGTCATACTTGATCAGCAGCTCGTTAAGCGAAGTAATATCGATTCGGCCATCAATGAGCGTACCGTCGCTTGCAAGCGTCACTACTCGACTGGTGGTGTCGTAATTCTCGTCCAGCTCGGACTGCAGAAAATAAGCCGCACCGTCGGAGCCGAGCGCAAGGGCGCTTCCCGCATTCGGGTTGTTAGATGGTGCATATATGCCGTTACTGCCGCTTTGAACGTTTCCGGTAACAACCTGTTTGTTTCCCCACGTTGTGCCGTCGAACTCCATAAGATTAATCGAAAATTGAGGAAAGTCAACGACCGTGTAATAGACCTTCAATTTTCCGTTGCCAGGATCGATAGCCGCACCTGAAATGGATACAGAGCCGCTATGTTCAAATGGTATCGTCTTGGCGCTGAAGGCGCCGTTTTCGTAAACGGAGAATTCTCCATTCGAGTAGATCAGATAAAGCTTGCCCGCTGCCGGAGAAAGGACGTAAACGGGCGCAAACACATCGGTCGAGGCTGTGTAATGCTCGATATTGCTTGTCTGCCACGACCCGGTAATATTCGTAGTCAGAATGGTCGAATAGTAGGAGAAGGGCGAGGACAGCGCATTATTATATTTTTTGGCTGCAACAAACACCTTATTGTTTGCATCCACTTCAACTTTGACATCCTCGATATAGTCCCTGTCCAATGAATTGCCGCTGTAGATTTGACCTGTAATCAGTCGTGTCGGATTCCAGTTCGCCCCGTCGTAGTAGGCATAATCCAGATTGTCCACGCCGGCGTTGCGACTCATGAACGCGACATGGATATTTCCGCTTCCGTCGACCGCAAAGGAACCGCGGTTGACAAGGGAATACGGATTGGACACTGGCGGCGTATATGTCGTTAGCTTGATCCAAGACGAGCCGTCGAATTTATAAAATACAAACGCGTTAGCGCTATTCGTCACCATGGTGTAGAGATTGCCTGCCGAGTCCCGGTTGATGTCGAGGAGAAAGGCGCTGCCGTTCGACAATTGACCGGTCTGGATAGCGGGATCAACGATCCCGCTATCCGGGTCCGTTGCAGTGGGCGCGGCAACAGCAATCGTCACCGAAGCCGCCGTGGAAGCAAACGCGCTGGACGTCGCCTTCGCTCGCACATCATACGTGCCAGGCGTAAGGCCGGTGACCGAAGTCCCCGTCACGCTCGTCCAGCTGCCCGATGGGCTCAGCCTGTATTCCAAGGCGCTGGAAACGCCCGTGATCGTACCGTCGTTCTCGGCCGACGTCTCGTCCGTCTTGCCAACGCCGGTCGGCGCGGCCGGACGCGCCGGCACAGCCAGCGTCTGCGGCGCCGAGTTCGTTGTCGACGAACCGTTGCCGACCTTCACGATCGAGAGCGACGTGCCGAGCCAGCCGGCCTCAATCGCGAGCTTGCCGCTGCTATCGGCCGTCTTGCTCGCGCCGCCGATAGTATAAGCCGCATTCGGCGTCAGACCCGTGAGCATCTCATCGCTGTAGCTGATTGCTGCATTCGGCGTCGCTTCCGGCGTCATTCCCGGCCTGGGCACCTGAAATACGATCGGCAAGCCCTGCAAGTAAGTAAGCGCTGCGCCGCCCGAAGCCAGGTCCTTGCCGCCGACGATCACGATCCTGCCGTTTTTGTCGACAGCCATGCCATACGCATCATCCGTGTTCATCAGTTCGCTGAGCGAAGCAATATCGCTTCGGCCATCGATGAGCGTGCCGTTGCTTTCAAGCGTCACCACTCGATAAGTGATGCTGCCATCTTCAACGTATTCATTTTGCAGGAAATATGCCGTACCGTCTGGCCCAATCGCAAGGGAGCTGCCGGGATGCTGGTGGTGGCTTACTGTAGGTGCCGATAAGCCGAAACTGCCTGGTCCGCTTTGCACGTTGCCAATAACGGACAGCCTGTCCCCCCAAGTTGTGCCATCGAATTCCATAAGATAAAGAGAACTTTGCCCGGTGTTGTAATCAATATCCGTGTAATAAACCTTTAAATGTCCGTTGCCGGGATCGATAGCTGCACCGGCCAACGCTAAATCAGCGTCATGTTCAAATGGTGTCGTTTTGGCGCTGAAGACGCCGTTTTCGTATATGGAGAACTCTCCATCCGGATAGATGAGATAAAGCTTGCCCGCTGCCGGAGAAAGTACGTAAACGGGTACAGACACCAGGGTTGAGTCAACATAATGCTCTATATTGCTTGTTTGCCACGCCCCG
This sequence comes from Cohnella sp. GCM10012308, assembly GCF_042649185.1. NCBI lineage: Bacteria > Bacillati > Bacillota > Bacilli > Caryophanales > Paenibacillaceae > Cohnella > Cohnella sp. GCM10012308. The sequence goes on along the minus strand of NZ_JBHRYU010000014.1, from coordinate 159,755 downwards.
GTAATATTGGTGGTCATAATAGTCGAGTTGTAGGCGTCCGGCGAGGACAGGGAATTATTGTATTTTCTAGTCACAATAAATACCTTGTTGTTTACATCAACTTCAATTTTAACGTCCTCGAAAACGTCCCTATCCCCCGCATCGCCGCTATAGCTTTGACCTGTAATCAAGCTCTCCTTATTCCAGTTCGCTCCATCGTAGTAGGCATAATCCAGATAGTCTACACCTGCGGAACTGCGAGTTAGAAACGCGACATGCAGATGCCCGCCACTGTCGACCGCAAAGGAACCGCGCTCGACAAGGGAATACGGATAGGATTCCGGCGTATCGGAATACGTCGTGAACTTGGTCCAAGACGATCCGTCGAATTTATAAAACACGAACTTGTTATCGCTATCCGTAACCATGGTGTACAGATTACCTGCCGCATCCCGGTTGATGTCGAGCAGAATGGGGTTGCCGTTCGTCAATTGCCCTGTTTGAATGCTGGGATCGACGATCCCACTATCCGGATTAAGGACGCCGGCATGCGCGGGAGCCGAATAGGAGAAAGAGGCAACAATTAGACTGACCGCCAACATGTATATCGAAAATAACCTTGCTAAGCTTGCCCGATTGCCTCGAGCTCGATGTCGATTTTTCATCATCTGATAGGAACGCTCCTCGTATAAATAGATTGAGCTTATGTCAAAATCCGACGATATACGCGCTCTACACCTCCGCCGGACCTAGTTATCGATGATACTTACTATATTAAAGCAAGCTTACCAGAGGATGCTGAACAAACTCTTAACCTCACACAAAGCAATATCAAATCAGCATGTTACAAATTCATACAGATTGTGATAGGATTACCTGGGTCGTAAAAACAAGCGATCCCAATCCGCTGCTAGCGTACAATCGAAGCTATGACAGCAGCGGCGGTGTATGCGGCATCGTCAACTACGCTGGTCCCGTTCAAGGTAATTTTCGAGTCGCTGAATTACAAGATTACCTATGATGCCAAGGCGAAGACCATTAAAGCCGTGAAGGACGACACCACCTTATCTTTGACAGTCGGCAGCACCAATGCCTACGTAAATGGAAAGGAAACGAAACTTCCGGTCGCACCCAAGATCGTAAATGGCGTTACTTACGTGCCGCTACGATTCATTGCAAATGCTTCAGGCGAGAACGTTACGTTCGACAACAGCTGGCGAGCCATCCAGATCGGCGATCAGATTGACTGGAAGAAGCTCGGGAACCCTTCTTTCCGCAATGCCAAGTGGGGGATGACGAAGGCTCAGGTGAAGAAAACGGAGAATTCCGTCCTCATAGAAGACAACACGACAGATCCCTCGCAATATCTTAGCTATCAAGCTAAAATTTCGGGATACGATGCACTGGCGGCTTATTTTCTACCGGACAACGCGTTCTCGGCTGCTGCCTACTTTGTTGAACCGTCCGGGGCAAGCACCCATGTCGAGGATTTTAAAACCTTGCGCGCCTATCTCACCAGTCTTTACGGACCGCCCGTCAAAGATTTCATGGCTTTATATCAAGAGCAGGGATACGATTACTCGGACGAGATATGGGAACAGCTCATGTTGGCTGGACAATGGGACGGGTTCGTCGCCTCCTGGCATTCGGTCGATGCCGAGATCTCGCTGATCGTCACGCCGCCGAATACGTTGGACATCACAGATATTCAGATCAACTATTCCAGTTGGAACGCACACGTGGAATAGACAAGAAAAAGGCCCTCCGCACCCCGGAGAGCCTTTTTCCTTATTCACCCCATCTTCTTCGAAGCCTTCCCCTTCCTGCTCCGCTGCTCCAGCACCTCGTCCAGATACGCCGTAAACTTCGACTCGCCGCTATAGGACACATACAGCCAGTCTAGTGCTCGCGTCAACGCGATGTAGAACAACGACACTTCCTTCTCCTCCGCCGCCTCGAGCGGAAACGGCATGCTGTCGACATTGACCACGAAGACCGCTCTAAAATTCAGCTCCTTCGCGCCGTCGATCGTGGAGAGCTTGACGGATTCGCGGGCGCGGTCCAGCTGCTTTTTCGCATCCTCGTTCTCCGTCACCCAGTAATAAGGCATGCCCGCCTCAGTCAGCGCTCTGCGAATCGTATCGACGTAGGAGAACTGGTAGTTATCCTTCACGCGGTACAGAATCGCCATGTCGGCATACGGTATGCTCTTCTCGTCGCGCAAATAAGCGATACGCTCGCACACCCGCTTGATCTCATCGGTAAACCGATCGCATCGCGCAATGACCGGCTCCGGCCCTTTGCGGTGCGTGCTGTAGGGCGGGATGATGTCTACGCCGTCGACGGACCCGCTTCTCACCGTATCCTGAAGGGCGGAATGCCGCTGGTAAAAATCCCAGGCGAACTGCGCGATCTGCGCCGTGTTGCGGTAATTCATCGAGAGAATACGGGACCTGCCGCGGAGGTGATTGGTTGGCGTCCGATCCCCTGTCAGTGGGTTCCCCTGCAGCTCCGGGTTCAAGACGAGCCCCAGCAGCTTGAGCCATTCCGGCTCGAAATCCTGCACTTTATCGATCAAGATCGTATCGTACGTTGGGAGAATCGCCTCATTCTGATCAAGCTTCTCAATCAAGACCGGTATGTCCGTCACCCGCGCATTCAGGACCGCTCTCAGCCACTCGTAAAAGCCGAACACCGCGATGTTCGGCGCCGCGGCGGCGCCGGCCTTTTGTTCTTCGAGGCGGATGAGGTCCAGCAGGTCCTCCGGCTCGCTCATCAGCTGCTCGATCATCTGCTGCAGCGTCAGCGACCGCGCGGCGTCGCGGCACAGCACGAGAAGCTTCCAGTCCGGGTACTGCTTGGCGAGCGTTCGCGCCCGGCCGGCCAGTTTCGCCGCATTCCCGTTTCCCACTCCCCCTCGCCTTTTCCGCTGAACATCGCCCGACTGCCCGGCTCTATTTTCCGCATACGGATCCATCGTCTTGATATAGCGAAGCGAGAGGAGCAGCTGATCCTGGTCATCGGCCGGCTGCCTGAACTCCGCGCTGATCCGCGCCTCGGCGAACAGATGCTGGCGAATCGCCCGAATATCCGCCGTCGTCAGAAAATAGCGACTGCTGCTCCACACCGTGAACATCGCATGTATTTTCTCGATCAGGACATCTGCCGAAAAAGCCTTATCCTCCGGATCCACCTCGTCGCGGCACAGCACGAACGCCGGGGCGATCGCCTCGTAAAGGTCATACTTGATGAAGTCTGTCTGCTTCAATCTCGTAAATACGGTCCCGCAGCCGCACGCAAACTTGAGCTGTCCTCGCTGCTTCCCCGCGGGCTGGATCAGTTGCTCATCCTGCTTCAGTTGCTCCGCGACAAACCTGGCGTTATCTCTCGCCTCGTTGTACGGATTCCGTACGATCTCCACGCGGCCGGCCGCGCCATGCAGTTGCCATTGATCATGATCGACCTGGAGGAGCGCGCTCGGCGTATAATCCTTCACGTCCAGCACGACCAGTCCCAGATCCGGACCGATAATGACGAAGTCGAGCCTCCGCCCCTCGATCTCCGGTTCGTAATACACCATATAATCGCTCGGCAGGTATTCTTCCAATGTGCGAAAAAGTAGACGTTCTCCCGCTGCGGCACTCGTCCGAATAACCTCCGGGACCATATAGGCCATCTTTCGTCACACCTTTAACGGATTTATCCCAATTGTTAATAGTATATATTTATTTCCTTGGGATGGGTAGGAAATGAGATAAAGCAAATCTCATATAAGGCAGCATGCATAATTCCAATATTTTCAAATTTTCATCAAGTTCTACTCTGCTATTTTACGTAATAAAGAGCAGGCTATCATTTACGATAACCTGCCCTTTGGTATTCGTCAGATGCTTAAAGTATTGGCATTTCACGAACTTGCGTCTCGAACGGATGGCTTTGCTTTAAATCCAGGTCTCCAAACGATTTGGAGCCCAGATATTGTTTAGCTTTTTCTTCAGGAATTTCGTTGTCAACCAGTACAAAGGGATCTTCAGCTAAATACGTTAACAGCCCATTGTGATGAGCGAATTTATCATACCATTCATAGTCAAACATTCGCTTAGCTCCAAAGAAATCTAAAAACATAGGTCCAAAATAGTTACACCAAAATATACCCGGCATTCGATCTTCTAATCGACCTGTTACATGCTGTCGTTCTTGAGGTCCGAGATGAGAAATATACCCGTAATCCGCATCAACTATACAGATACAAGAATTAAAAATAGACTTCAATTCAGAATTGATTTTATTCAATGTTAAATGATTGAAAAGCAAAGTAATGTTATTATACTTTCTTAACGGCACTTCCCACCAGCTTACTTGACCCAGAAGCAAAGGCTTTTTCTTTTTAAACATAACGCTCGCTGCTCTCCCATTAAAAGTATTACTTCCCATCCAAAATGATAGAATGTCATCTCTATTAAAAGGGGTTCTGAGCGGTTCAGCCTGTCCACACAAATCGAAATTTAAACCAACATCATTAAAAAGCTCTAAAATCGCATTCGCTGTTTTTCCATTTGCAATATTACTTCTAAAATGAAGTGAAATGACCATGTTATACATAAAGTCACGATCGTCCCTTATAGTGAATTTACCGTTGTTGCCACTTTTTCAGTATGTATAAACTTGTTAAAGATGGACATAAGTATCCATTAGCATGCGGAAACCTTTGTAGTACGCACCTGTCGCATGATCTTTGAACCGGGCGAGCAACTCAACGGCTTTGCTGCGATTGCGTTCGAACATCGAATCGTCGACGATGAAGACGGCATCTCGATCCGCAGACGTCAGCGCGTCCACCTTCTTTACGGTGGCGACACTAAGCGAGGTCAAAAACCGGCGCCATGCAAGGCCGGTATGATTGAGAAAGCGATAAACCGCATCTTTGCCGGGCATGGAATCATCTTTGCGGCTCTCCAGCAGACGAAACCAGTTTTTCTGATGAAACAACAGAACGAAGACGAGTTGAAACAATTGGGCGCAGCTAAAGCCAAAGCGTTTGCGAAATCCAGCTTGCTGTAAATGCTGCATGACTTTCAATTCTTGAAACGTCGGTTTTAGTTCGTTAGGCAGTTGATTCAAATTGGAGGGTTGGGCTATCATAAGGGTAGACACCTCTTCGGTTGAAGTGATTGCTCGACACTCTCACTTTATCAAACGGAACGGTGTTTTTCTATTTACAAGCCCAATACCTGATCGCCTCGCGAGCTTACAACGACCTGCACTTAAGATGATTTTTGCTCTGCGAAAGTTGAGTTACTAAAGCTAGATCAGAATAGGCGCTCATGCAGCAGCGGATTCGCCATATGGGGAGCCAGCAACTTAATTTGGAGCAGAAATTAAAAGGGAAAGTCTAATCATTTGTGATTATGGTTAGGCTTTTTCTTATATGAAAGTAGAGATTGAGGGTAAAAAAGAAAACCACATGGAGTCAGTTCACTCGCATGTGGCTTTGAAAAAATGTTTTAATTTGTCATCAGTGGCCGAGTCCTGTTTGATAACAAAATAACATTAAGTTGTTAGACTCACATATGGTAAAAACATTAAAGTACTTCTCCATCAGCAACTTTCTTTGCTTCAAACAATTCAAATTTACTCCCTGATACTAATAAACTGGACGGGGCACTTTCTGGAAATAAAAATTCAATATAACATAAGTATTTGAATTTTTCAATTTTTTTTATAACTTCTAAATTTACGCTCCAGTCCTGTCTTGGTTCGTCGTTTCTGAAGTGGGCCGCTGTAGAGTAATAATTGGATGGAAATGTTCTTTTCCCCCCTTTTTCAGTCGGAATCCATGTTATTAATGCGTTCTTACGATCGACCATTTTATTTCACAACCTTTACTTTAGTGAATATACTATTTAGAAAGTCAATATCATATGCATATGCTTGCCCTAATAAGTCTAGATTTGAAGAAGGGTAGGCTTGGCTTATCGATGATGTTGGGACAGTAACCTCAATTATTCTAGTATTATTCGCTAAATTTTCCGCATGTCCTTCAGCCTGAGCGAGGGTAGGAACCATCCATTTTGAAGATGACGAATTTGGACCTTCTGAGAATTTGCCTAAAGTTTGAATACTCACTAATTCTTCTTCACTGACAGATCGATATAGCTTTGTCGTACTAGGACCAAATAAACTAGAGAGAAACCCCGCCGACTTCCCTGCAATTATTGTTCCAGTAGCAATACCCGATGTTGAAACACCCATTGTCGCTACATCTGCAGCAGCTGCCACAGCTGGAGCATAAACAATTCCAGCCGCTATAAGCGGAACTGCCAACACTTCACTTAAATAATCCTCTCTAACCCCCCCTTTATCCTTTTCATCAAGGGTATAGATTTTCTTTGGCTCAGCGGGATCGATGTAATATCGTGATTCCTTTATTTGTTGTTTTGCCCAAGCTGCAGCTGGGCCATTTCCAGATGCTAAATTTTTCAAATAAGTATACTGATTCTTATTAAATGTCGCATCATGTACATCATGACCACTTGGATCAGTATAAATTAACGGATTATTTTCAACATACGTATATATGTTCAAGCTTAACGGGTTGTTAATCTGCCCCTCATACGTATCCTCATTAATAAATCTACCTACTGAAGGATCGTAATACCTAGCTCTCAGGTAATAAAGACCAGTCTCAGAGTCGTAAGTCTCCCCCGAATATTTAAATGCATTGGGTACTCCTTCGACTTGTGCAGTTGGCGTCCCCCATACATCGTAGGAATACTTGTTGACGACAGTCCCATTCTCATCGACGATCTGCACCACATCACCATGACCGTTATACAAGTAATAGTACTTGCTACCGGCTACACCTGCGTTTACCGCTTGCTTCATCAGAAGGCGGTCACCACGCACATATTTGGCAGTGATCGCATTACTCGCATCGCTCTCGGAGATCACTTGCCCACTAAGATCGTATTGATACTGAACGGTCCCTGTCGTCGCCGTTTTCTTATATCGAAGCCCATTAGCTCCGTATTCAAAGCTGGTTGTATCAAATCCAATAGTAGCACTTTTAAGTGTATTGAGCAGGTCGTAGATAAAGGAAGCTTCGTTTAAGTTACTGTTTGTTGCCGTCTCTCTTTGTTCGGTCCGGCTGCCTAACAAATCATACGAGTAGCTCGCAGTGGTTGTTCCCCCAAGCTTCACTGCGCTTAGTCGATTTAATTTGTCGTACACATAAGTATAAATCGACGCTCCTTGACCCGCTACCGTTTCTGTGACGGACTCGATATTGCCGTTATTGTCATACGCATAGTCGTATTTGGATATGATCGTTCCTGCTCTGGTGTTCGTCACTGTCTTTACCTGATTTAATGGCGTATACGCATAGGTCGTGAGAAGCTGCGCACCTCCTGTCAGGGTTGGGTACGTAATGGTTTTTACACGACCATTGTCAAAATAGGCATAGATTGCATTGGCCCCTGCCGCAGTACTTAGTGTGGACTGTCCATCCGTCTGTACCCTCAGCAAACGTGTCTTATCGTAGGTAAAATTAACTGATTGCGCGGCAGAATTATTTGTTTGCCGAGTGACTCGTCCCAATTTGTCATAATTAAGCGACAGACTTGATGAGTAGCCAGTAGCGCTCTGCGTGACTCCAGTCACTTGTTTGTTCTGATTAATTGTCACATTCATGCTGCTCGACAAGACGCCATTATTAAATATTTCTGTCTTGTCTGTCAAAATATTATTGCTGCCGATCGTCATCTTAGTCGCTTGACTCACGGATCCAAGTGTCACGCTGCTGAACGTTTGACGATTTTGAGCATCATATTGGTAACCATATACGGCTCCGCTGCGGTCTGTGTACGTTGTCAATTGGCCGAGAGAATTGTAATTAAAGCTTTCGCTTACACCGGACATATCCGTTTTTTGAGCAAGCTGTCCTAATTCGTTGAATTGCTTGCCGCGGATGATCTTGGGCGTATCCGTTGGTGAAGCCTGTATCGTAATTTGCTTAAGTTGACCGGTTGTCGAGTCATAAGAGTAATTGGTTAATTGATTTAATGAATCCTTTACTTGAGTCAAACGACCAAGTACATCATAGGTGTAACCTGTTGTAACATTATTTTCATTGAGATTCCCCTTGGGATCTTTATAGCTAATGACATTGCCCAAGATATCATAGCCGAAATACTCTGTCATCGGAGAGGTTTGACTTGTGCCTTTGTAAGCTGTGCGCGAAATCATTCTACCCCATTGGTCTAACTGGGTAATAATATGATTGGACTGAACTGTAAGTGTAGTTGCGCCGACAAAATAGTTGGTCGACTGTCTACCCTTTAAGTTGTATGTTGTCTTGTACAAATTACTAAATGCGTCTTTAGCCTCAATCTGACGTCCCCAAATATCAAAAGTTACATTTAATGTGTTGCTCATCGGATCAGCTTGGTCGACCGCACGGCCCATGTCATCATAATGATACTGCGTGTTCAAGAGTTGATTCGTGTCATAATCCCAAGACTGACCTAACCTCAGGTTCCCCAATCCATCGTAATACTCATAACGTCTATTCAACTCTGTTTGCACATTATCTGAGACGCGGATGTACTTCCGATAGGAAGTAAAATATAAAGAAGATAACCCTTCATTTGCAGAGTCAAAATCTGATGAAAAGTAATTGTTGGCGTAACTAAAATAGTCCGATACATCATACTCGACCTGCGGCACACCTTGATTTTTAAATCTGGGGTATTTGATTTCTGTCGTACGCCCCAGCTTATCATAGGTATATACCGTTTTATTGTTAGACTCATCCCACTTCTCTTTAAGCAAACCTGTTCCCGGATAATAAGACATAAAGGCTTTCACAACTTTAGCTGTCGAGCCATCCGTAAAATATTGATCCGTCTCAGCGGGAAATGCATAGTTGGTCGCTGCTGAAAAAATCATTTCTGTTTTTGACGATCCCTTTGTGGAGACGACTTTAGCAACTTTGCCTGTTGTCGGTGGATTCGTCCCTTGGCATGTATTTACTGATGCACCGCCAGCACCAGGAATAACCTCATAGCATGTATTCGTTACTTCACCTGCGGCATTTACATATTGTTTAAGCCTGCCGCTGGTATCATATTGATAACTTTCGTTCTTCTGTGTTGAATCACTTTCATTTTGATACCAGGTCTTTCCGCTTAATTGGCGATAAGAAGGTTCATAACTATAAGCTGTTGTATACTTGGACTGGAGCCCTCCATTAATTTGAGAATCGGTTAACGGTCTAGTTTCTGATTGGAGTTCTCCCCAAGCTGTATAGGTTTTAAAGGTTTTAAGTACATCTGGCGAAGCATCCGAATCGCTAGCGTGCAGCTCGCTCTGCATACTCGTAGGTTTAAAACTATAGAGACTGTCAAAAGCAGTGTACCGGGTAATCTGATGCTCTCCATTAGTTGCCCGTGTATCTAAACTAATCTGTTGCTTGAGTCCGTTGAAGGTTGTTGTTGTTTTCAGACCTTTTGTAGGGTTAACTGAAGAAGCTTCTCCTGCAGTCGCAGTAGAAGAAAATAGATAAGTCGCGGGCACAGTATCTGGATTACTATAAGTAGGATAACCCGTGTAGTCCCCTGTGTATAAGTAAGATAAGTAATTATAATTACCAACAAACGAAGAAGTGCTTCCTCCATTACTATACTTTCTCAACTGGTCAAATCTTGACGAAATTCTCGCTTCTTGCCTAACCCCCCATTCGCCTAAATTATGGGTAGCCACATCATAATTATAAGTCGTTTGCGAATTGGGAAATATAATTTTACTTAGTAAAATAAAGTAGTTGTTTATTGCGCCGCTTAATGATTTAGAATTGTAATTAAACAAAAGTCCGTTCATAAATTGATTTTCAAAACTAGTGATTTGTCCTTCTTGATTTTTGAATTGGGTTAACATAGGCGAATGACCATCCGGCATTGAACCTCGCGTGTCGTCCGATCTTCCTTTCAAATAACTGATTTCCTGAACATCTGCGTTTGAAGCATCTTTCACCGTAAGCGTAATTTTTTCTCCATTAAATGTTCCAGTGGTTTGTAATGTATTCTCATAACTGAAAATTACCTTGCGACCAATCGTGTCTTCAATAGAGGCTATCAAAGCGTGAGGTTGACCATCATATAGTGTTCGAGTAGTATACTGAAATTTAATCGTGTTACCGTATCGGTCTACGATTCCGAGCAGTTTACCATCTGCGGCGAAGTATTCTCTTTTTTTGCTAGCGTATTCCAAATAGTATGCTGATGTCTCAGCTCCGTTTGAGAAAGAACCGCCCGATAAAAACTGGACATCCTTTCCTTGGTATCCTTTTAGGTGCGTATAGAGTTCAGCGTCCCCAGTGAGTTGATAATCGACTTGGTAAACGCCGCCTTCACCGTCATGGTAATACTTGTATCCGCCCTCTTCTATTTGTACGGATGGAAATCTAAAAGACCATCCTACACCGAGATCATATCGAGAAATCAGGTAATTTTTTTTACGAGTATAAGGGTATGCATACATTTGCTCATAAGCATAGCCATAGTTGCTCTGGTACATGATACCGACATCTAAATCCAGTCCATCACGACCAGGAAGATGAATATGATTTTGCTTCCAAGTGAGAGAACCTGATACAGGATCAACCAACTCGCTTGAGCTAGAGGCGTCGGCATATTGGGGTTTTTTAGTCTGGTTGATCTGCTGTTGTGTAATTAGGCCGTTCATGACAGCAGTGTCCCCAATAACGTCTGCGTGTGCGGAAGGAGCTTGCTGCATGGACAGCCAGAGTATAGCGATAAAACCGCCCAAATATAATAGTGATTTTTTAATCATTTTATTGGTCTCCCTCGCCGTTCTTCAATGTGTTACTTTCCTCAATTCCATCTATAGAATTGGAAGACGTTGTGTCAGCAGCCGATTCCTCAATTGAATCGCTAGTTACACCATCTGATTCCAACATATTTAGATCATCCTTCTCTAGCAATCCCTGCTTTGCAAAGTCCGATAGGATATCTTCAAAATTAGCTTTTTGTGTATCCATTTTATCTGCAATCTCCAACTGCTCAGCGGGACTAATATTCATCTTTGCAAACTTTTTTGCCAGTGCAGGATTCTGTTTGAGCTTCTTTTGAAGCTTGTTTATCGTATCCGCGCTCAACTCTGAGGCTACCTGCGCCCAATCCATTTGACCCTCTTGCTTGCGCTTTAATAATTCTCGTGGATTTACATTCCACTGATTGCCTAATTGATCGGACATGTAGATGTCCTCCATTGGCACGCCTGCAAGTACCAATTCTTCGACGTCTTTTTGCTGATAGTTAAATCGATCTTTTTTTATAAGGCGGTGTTTTCGATTTTCAGCGGAGACATTTTTAATTTCCAAAAGTTTGTCTCCAGTTGCATAGACACTTTCTGGAATAGAGATATCCATTTTGATTTCTTGCTGCTCCAGCGGCGGCACCATTCCCTGCACCGCATTGCTCTTGCTGAATTGCCCTGCAATATCACTCATGGTATCCCGAATTGTGTTATCTGCCGCCAGTGCAGGCCAAGCAATACTAACGAACAACGACAAAATAACAATTGGAATTAACCAGTGATTTCTTTTCATTTTTCGCATTTCATAACCTCCAATAATTTAAATTAGAAACTTCAGTTAAAAGCAATATCATCGACATATATTGTGCCGCTTCCGTTTGCAGCGGTCGCTTCGATCATAACAATTACATTTGCAAATACAGCATTGGCGGGAACTGTAAAGTTATTCATGTAGATTTGTGTATAGGCATTGTTTATCGTGCTGTAAGGAAAGGACTGTACGCCGACGATCTGATTTTGAGCATTAAAAAAGTTGATTTGAAAGCGTATGTTAGCATTGGAAAGGCTTTGAACATTTACATTCACGCTGGTTGAGTATGAAGCACCAGCGTTTACTTTGATAGATTGGAAAATATAATTCATTGTTCCGCTCGACAAATTTGATCCTGCTATTTTCTGCGCTTTTGTACCACTATTTACAGGCGAAGTTATGAGCTCATATTGCTGCGCAAACCCACCCCAGCCATCAGCAATTTGCTTGTTGCCAGTTGAAAGTTCAAATCCGCTATTTGCCAACTTATTTGGAGCCGCAGAGTACTTCAGATTCATCAAATCTACATAAATCGTTCCTGCACCATTTGCCGCTGTAGAACGCAACAGCACATAAACCACCGCATAAGCTGTATTAGTAGGCGTCGTACCACTGAGAGACAAGGTCACATTCGATGTAAGCAGTGTACTTTCCGAAACATTTGAGCCAATATACTGATGCTGATTATTTAAGAAATCAATATAGAGCTGTGCCTTGGCATTCGTAAGTGATGTATTCGTAAATATGCCAGTTAAGTTATAAGTCGAATTAGGCTTCATTTTTACGTTTTGAGATATTCCTGCGTAGCCTCCCGATGCAATTGTAGTATCGCTTATTTTATGAGATCGAAATCCTTCGTTAACCGATTGGTTTGCAACTTGTATACTAGGCGTTGTCCCGCCGATCGTTTTACTCCAAGCGTCAGCCATACCGGCCAAGCCACTGTAAGCCTCAAATCCCGGGTTAGAAAGCAAATTAGGTTCCGTGTCATAACGAAAATTCATCATATCAACGTAAAGTGTAGAAGAACCGTAGTTTGCATTAGCCAATATCATAATATAGACGTCAGCATAGGTTGCAGTTGCCGGGACGGTGCCGGTTGTTGTCAAAGTTATAAATTTACCGTTGGTGGTTCCCGAATAACTCTCGCTACTATTGCCTACCCAGTAGTTCTGACTGCTCATGAAGTCCATATACAAATACACGTTGGCATTAGAGAGAGATTCGATATTTAGGCTGGCATTTGATATAAAAGCCTTTCCGCCGTCTACCCTAATTCGTTGGGACATGCCGACGTAGTACCCATTCATAACACCGCTTGCAGTAAGTTTTTGTGACTTAATTCCACCCGACACAGGCGTACTGACAGTTTGCGGCACAAGATAAATGGGGTTCCAACCATCTGCCATGCCACTCGTCCCCGTGTTCAATTCGAAGCTGCCATTTACGAATAAGTTGTTGGTCTTAGACTTGCGTATCAGGTTCCCTTTAATGTCGTATTGGTAGTCAATGGTTCCCAGAGAGGACGCGACCTGCGAAAGTCTCCCCCCATTGTCATACAAATGATAGCTGCCCCCGCTGCTAATCACGTCATAAATTGCAGCAGTGGAAGGGTCAATGACGATTGGATACTGCAGTCCTTCAGTGTCTAAGTTCAGTTGGATTATCGACTTTCCTTTGCCTTCCGCTATGTTTATCTTGAGTTTGTCGTAGCGACGATCAGGGCTTGAGGAATCTTGCACCCAAAAGGAAGGAATTTTAAATACGGGGACATCAGAAGCATTTAAGAAGTCTATGGACTGATCCTCGTTTACACGGTAGGTTACGCCCTTAGTCTGCATTTCAAAACTGAATGACTTCGGCGCTTTTTCGTTTAACAAGTGAATTTCCATCTTTAACTCGTCTTCTTGTACCTGATAAATAAGATTAGCGTTCGTCCAAGCATTTTTGAAGGTAATCGAATCTCCTTGGACAGTACCTGAACTATCTTTCATACCAAGAGGTTTGTACGTAACGGACTCATCTCCCAAAGAGAAGGAAATGGCCGCTTTTCCACTACCATGGTTGAGACGAACCTTGAACTGGTTAGCAAGCATACTGTAACTAAAGCCGGCCATTGATGAGTCTGCTTTTATATTTGTATCAATTGGCAACCACGCTTTACCAGAAAAGTAGTTAACCGAATAGCGCGATTCGTCTACACGCTTGCTGCCGTCCGGCCTTATAAAGGTACGCGATGTACGGGTACGTTTGCTGATATCTTCTTTGTCATCTCTGTTGAGATCCCCAATTAACGATTTTTTGCTACTGATCTCTGAATTCCCCATATCATTATTAGCGGCAGAGGTTATGCTAGTTGGTTTCTGTACTCCTGCTTGTCCAGAAGTATCTTTCGGCAGCTTGCTTGCAATTGCCGGATCCCCGAAAATGTTCATCATCGAGGCAGAGGATTGTCCTTCTGCAGCCACACTTCTAATCGACATTCCCCAGCCTGTACCGGATAGTCCCATTGTTATTACAATTGCCAGGATCAAAATAATGAATGATTTCGTACTAAACCTCATCTTTTCCCCACCTTATTTTTGTTTACAGACTTGTATAAAATAATCGAAAATTAAATTTTTAGCGATCAGAGATTTTTTGTTATTTTGTATAAAAAAGTCGAATTTCGATGAAATACATAAATAACAAAAAGTGTATTTTTTATACTTTGTTATAAATGTTATATTATCAGTAATATTTGGTTTTGAAATCCAATGACAAACTACGAAAACTAAAATTTAATAAGATGCGTAAGGTAAAAAATTTCAGAGGTGAAAAACGATGCGGATCATAACAAGGCTGGCCATCGCCATTCTCATACTGGCAACGATGCTGTCCGCGTCCGGCTGCGGATTTAAGAATGGTCTTGCCGGAGCCCTCAGGGGAAATTGCCTTGGAGAGATCGAATGGGTCGACTTTCTTATGCTGGGCGATGTCAGGTATACGTCCAATTCCGAAGGCACGAAGGGCGTCTCCGAAGGAAAACAAGGCGAAAAGATCGGCGACGTATCGTATATGTTGAACGACCATGCATGCACGGACCATAAGTCGAAAAACGGCGATGCCGCCTACCTGCCGATCGGCACGCCGATCTATGCCATGAACGGCTATAAACCGTCGTACCGCGTCATAGCGGACGGTAAAGTATACGAGGCCCATAGCAATCCGCATGCGAAAACGATCGGTGACCTGTGGGACATCGACGGAAAAACCGCAAAGGTCAGCCTGGAGAGCGGCATGGATGGCAGTCCGATCGGCGACTTCACGCCGGAAGCGTCAGCCGTCTTCGCCAGAGATCTAACGCAACTGACGCTGGTCGGTTACGATAAAATCTACAAGGACAACAAGCCCGAATACGGCATCTTCCTCAGGGTTCATCTACAGGATGGAACCTCGTTCCGGATGGTCTACTACGAGAACGCGAACGCCTTCACGGCAGGCGCCTATGGGACCGAAGCGATGAAGTCGGTCATTGTCAGCGAGCGAACGCGGATCAAGAAGGCGGCGGGATTGATGTAACGGAGGCATGATAGCGCATTCAACATCCGTCTGCTACAATACGTTTGACGAAAATTCACGTACTGACAACGGAGGATGGGCTATGAACTTACGGCCGCTGGGCAAAACGGGTTTGCAGGTGAGCGAAGTCAGCTTCGGTACGTGGGCGATCGGAGGTTCATGGGGGCAGACGAACGACGCGGAGTCGCTCCGCGCCTTGGACAAGGCGATGAACGAAGGCGTCAACTTCTTCGATACAGCCGACGTGTACGGCGACGGCAAGAGCGAGCGTCTGCTCGCACGCGCCACCAAGGGCAAGACGGACAAGATCCATGTTGCCACGAAGTTCTGCCGGCAGGGCGATATCCACGACCCGCAGACCTACTCGGAGCGGCAGGTGCGCCAGTGGTGCGAGGATAGCCTGAAGCGTCTGGAACGCGATACGATCGATCTGTACCAGATCCACTGCGCGCCGTTCGAGATCCTGAAGCAGGGCGCCGTGTTCGAGGTGCTGGACAAGCTGCAGCAGGAAGGCAAGATCCGCGCCTACGGCGTCAGCGTCGAGACCGTGGAGGAGGGCTTGTTCTGTCTGGAAAAGTCGGGCGTGCAGGCGCTGCAGATTATTTTTAACATCTTCCGGCAGAAACCGATCGCGGAGCTCCTCCCCCGCGCGGCCGAACGCGGTGTCGGCCTGCTCGTCCGGCTGCCGCTCGCCAGCGGTCTGCTGACCGGCAAGTTCAAGGCGGATACTTCCTTTGAGCCCGAAGACCATCGCAATTTCAACCAGAATGGCGAAGCCTTTAACGTCGGCGAGACGTTCGCGGGCCTCCCCTTCGCCAAAGGCGTAGAGCTCGCGTCGCAGCTCGGCTGGATCGCCGAAGGCCGCGACAACATGACGCGCGCATCGCTCCGCTGGCTGCTGGACTTCAAGGAAATTACCTGCGTGATTCCGGGGTTCAAGAACGTGCGCCAGGTCGAGGACAACCTCGGGGTGCTCGCTACGAAGCCGTTTAGCGCGGAAGAGCACGAGCGGTTGCGACAGTTTTACCGGGAGCAAGTGAGCGAGCATATTCGAGGCGCTTATTAAGCGAGATGGTATAGGCGCTCCATCAGCAGCGGTTCCGCCATTTAGGGGATCCGCTGCATTCATTTTAGGCACAACGACGTTCGATACGAATATCGCCTTCGCTTATTTATTTAGGTTATTGAGTCCCTCTAGCTCTCTGACCCTCTCCTCTAAATGAGCGATTTTTTTATTCATCTTGCCGATAACCGGGACACCGAAGACAAGAATTAAAATAAACAATACGACGGCCATTCTCCACACCTCCCTCTCAGATTCATCGGCAGTGCAGTCGCTTCATTTCACCTGACAGGAGATAGCGGTTATCCTTAAACGAAAAACAGAGCCGAAACGATATACGTTTCAGCTCTGTCTTCGTTCCGCCGTGTCAAGGATGAAGCGCCAACAGGTGTTTGAGGTTGTCATCAATAAACTGATTATCGGCCCTGTTGATGCCGCGACCGGCAAAATGGCCCCAGATCGACTCGATCGGCGTAAAAACGGCATGCGGCATACGCTCGACCTCGTATCGGTTATCGTCCGCCGGACAGAAGAGATCCGTGCTCCCTGGCATCACGCAGGCAAGTGCCGTAATGCTCCTCAGCGCCTTGTCGAAATCCCCCTCGTAGGCCGGGTTCGCGCTAATATCTGCATGTATGCCCGTCCATAGCATAGCCAGCACATTGTGCGGATCCATTTTCATAAAGCTGTCTTCCCAGACGCCGGCCATAAAATCCGCCACAGAGTCGAATCCCATTTCCCGATAAAGCCCCGCTCTGTAAAACGCCTGCGATAACCCCCATCCCGCATACACACGGCCAACGGCACGCATGTCGGCGGCAGTCAACCGGTTGAGCTGGCTTGAATCGAAGCGTACGGCAGCCAATAGCGGCGCTTTTACCCCCTCCAGGACCAGGTACGTCTGGGGCCAAGTCTTGGCCATCCCGGCGATCGGCGCAATTCGCTCCACCATATCCGGATAACTCGCCCCCCACTGGAACGCTTGAATGCCGCCCAAGGACCATCCGACGACGAGCGCGATCTTTGGGATGCCAAACTTCTCCGTCACGAGCCGATGCTGGAATCGAACGTTGTCATAGACGGTGACCTGCGGAAAGTTGGCTCTGTCGAATGGCGCAGGCGTGTTGCTGGGTGAAGAGGATAGTCCGTTGCCCAGCAGATTGGGAACGATAATGAAGTATTTCTGCGGATCCAGCGCCATGCCCTCTCCAATCAGCCACTCATTCTGAACATGCTGGTCGCCAAAAGCAGTGGGATAGACGATGGCATTATCTTTCTGTTCGTTCAATCGGCCATACGTCTTATAAGCAAGAAACGCGCTCGGCAGCGTCGCGCCCGATTGCAAAGTGACGTCACCCAAATCAAAAATGTCGTAATCCATCGTAAGCTCGCTCCCTTCTTGTCGTTAGTATAGAACCGTGATACGATCAATAAAAGTGAATACATTTCAAAGTTATATTCAGTATTATTGAAATTAAAAGGGGGATCGTACGATGGAATTGCGCCAGCTGAATACATTCCGAACGGTCGCATCTACCTTGAATTTCAGTCGGGCCGCGGAAGCGCTGAACTACGTCCCCTCCAACGTTACGATGCAGATGAAGGCATTGGAGGATGAGCTTGGCGTTCGTCTCTTCGATCGCTTGGGCAAGCAGCTCGTTCTTACGACGGAGGGCAAACGCTTTTTAACGCATGTTCACGACGTTCTCGACAAATTGGACGAAGCGCGCAGCGCCGTTCATAACCGTGAACAACTAACCGGCACCCTGACGGTCAGCGCCAATGAAGTGGTTTGCGCCTACCGGCTTCCGGCCGTCTTTCGGCGGTTTCGTACGAAATATCCGGGCGTTCGCCTGATCTTCCGATCCGTGCCGAATCTAGCGCTCAAGCAGGCACTCTTCGATGGAACCGCCGATGTGGTCTTTATATTGGACGAACCCGTTCGCTCGAGCGGACTTGCAGTCGAACCGCTGCTCGAAGAGACGTTCCGCCTGTTTGCCGCGCCGGACCATCCGCTCGCGACACGGACCGATCTGCAGCTGGACGATTTTCACGGAGAAGTGTTCCTGACGAATGAAAAGGGCTGCCCCTATCGCACTATGTTCGACCGGTCATTCGAGAGAGAGGGCATCGATAGCATTACCAACTTGGAGTTTCAAAGCGCCGAAGCGATCAAACAATGCGCGATCTCGGGCATCGGCATCGCCTTTTTACCGGAGATTGTGACGAAAACCGAAGTCGAGCGGGGCGAGCTCGTCGCGCTTCCCTGGCGGATTCCGGATTTGCGCGTGCATACGCAGCTGCTGTGGCATAAAGACAAATGGCTGTCGCCGATCATGACGGGTTTTATAGAGGCAGCAAGGGAGATTGCGCCAAGAGCGTAGCGCCCGCATGGACGATTTGGATGTTTGCTTTTTTGTAAGTATGAATGATTTACCAGCCAAGGAGGGTTTTGGCTGGCTTGTGCCGAAAGGGGTATCTATCTCATCCTTAAGGTGGTTATCGTTTATGGGTCTTTTCGGCGGACTGTTCAACAACTATTCGGAAGTGACGGTTCAGGAGCTGCAGGAGAAATACGGTTCTTTTCTAACGCCGAACGAGACGATCCAAACCGGCTTCAAGCTGATTCGGGATGCCTTTGTGTTCACGGAAGAACGTCTGATTCTGATCGATCATCAAGGCGTGACCGGCAGCAAAACGAGGGTCGTGTCGATCCATCTGGACGCGATCTACGAGGTGACGATGGAGACGGCGGGCACCGGATTCGACGACTGCGAAGTGACGATCCACTACATTACCTCCCCTTACCACAAGAGCAACAACATTTCCGTCTCGTCGTACAAGTTCGAATTCGGCAAAAAATTCAATGCCAAGCCGATCTACACGACCTTGATGTCCATCGCCCTGGCCAATAATAAGCGTTTGAACGGTTGACGCTTGGCTCGGCCACGGACAACACCAAAGGGCTTAGGTTCCGGACGGATCCTGAGCCTTATTATTTCTGCGACGCACGATCCTTTCCCATGATATGAAAATGGGTAGCGTTGTATAGGACCTTCTGCATCCGCAAACTTGCAACCTCGATTGTACTGGAAAGTTAGGCTGTACGCATCGCCTGATCAACAAGCCAATCCCCCTGCCGCGCTCCCTCAGCAATCGGAGACAAGCAGCCCTGCGGCAGCGGCGGCAGATCCTTATGGAATCAAGGTCAACGACACGATCCTATTGCTTCGAGATTGGGACGATAACTCGATACTTCGCAGCCAAGTAAGCCCTCTCCATCTCCTACACTTGCAGAAGCGCACCAAGCACCTTTCACACTGCCTCAAGGATATCAAATGATTGAATCCTCTTCCTTCAAGGCTGCCATTCCCGAGGGTTGGAGATGCGAAAAGAGCTCGTCATCCGACCTTCTAATCTTTAAAAAGGGAGATCAAGAAATCGGTCAAACCGAATTATTAGGCTGGTTTGATGCAATGACTAGGAAGGACATGAAGCCAAACCATTCCGAGCAAAGCGACTTTCGGGAAGTAGAAGGGATAACGTCCATTTCTGGTATGAACGTGCACGCGTACAAAATTCAATTAACGCATACGAAGCCCGCTGCGGAACAGGATCCCGATTGGGCGTACAAGGAGACGAGAGGGTATGTGACAATTAAAGAACAAGAACGTGCCTACGGCTTTTATTTTTTAAGCAACGATGTGGATGAATCGATCATGCAAACAGTGGTCTACACGATTCGATTCAAATCATTATAATCATGCGTTATGCCCAAATCTTCATTTATTCCAAATTATTTTTGAAATTCGATCTTCCCGCGCAACTAGACCGATGAATTTCTGAATCGGCCGTCGTCTAAATTAATAAAGACTCAACGACAACCAAATTCATTTAACGATGGGGTGTTCGAAATGGCATTAACGTCCACATTCACGAGCTTCAACCTGCCAGTAAAAAGCGTAGAGCAATCCAAGGATTTCTTCACCGGAATCGGATTTGCGCTCAACCCGCAATACCCCGATAACGAGACTTCGGTAGCCATTATAATCGGCGACAACCTGCAGGTCATGCTGATCAACCAAGCATTCTTTACGACGCTCACGGAGAGGGAAATCGTCGATACGAGCAAGTACGCTCAGATGACGATCGCCTTGGCCTTCGAGAGCCGGGAAAAGGTCGATGAAATCGTGAATGCCGCGGTCTCCCTGGGCGGGAAGCTGCACGCTGAACCTGAGGATCATGGGTTTATGTATCATTGGGGCTTCGTGGACTTGGACGGCCATCTGTGGGCGATCAACTACATGAACGCGGATGCGGCTCAAGGACAGTCAGACGAATAGTCATTACGTTAAATGAAGACTTAAAGAAGACGCTGGGCGCGTAGGCCCGGCGTCTTTATTAATCCGCTACCAACCGATTAGTTTTGCTCGGTATAGGCTTTGAAGTTGTCCATAATCGCTTGCCAGCCTGCTTGCTGGAACTCGACGGGGTTGGTGCTTTCCGCGTCGAACGTTTCAACGACCTTCGTCGTATCGCCTTGATCGACGAACGTAATATCCACGCGTCTCCCGTCTCCGATCGTGTAGGAGATCGCCTCATGCAGATCCACGACATCATAGACGCCGCCAAAATCAAAGCCCATACTGCCATCCTTCGCTTCCATCCGTGTCGAAAACTTGCCGCCGACCCGCAGATCGTTTTCGGCTCTCGGCGCGTGCCAGTCTTCGGACGCTTGGTTCCACTTCGTGAGGTGCTCCGGCTCGGACCAATAGCGCCACACCTTCTCGACAGGGGCTTGAATGACGGCTTGCACGGTTACTTTCGTCGGTTGATTCGTTTCCATTTAAATGGACACCTCTCTCATGATATTCGTCGTTTGGTTGTTCTCAATCATATAGACGTAAGCCAATTACGAAATTCATCGGTCGAGTCGCTCAGGCAGACCAAATCGCGTAAATAATTCGGCGTTGATGAAATTTTGAACGTGCAGGATTTGATCCTCTTTGGTCTCGATGACGTGAATGCCCCAGGGCACCAGGTCGGCGTCCTCCTTGCCCGGCATATACTGGGCCAACGCCGGATAACCGCCATTCACCGTAACGGGCACAAACCGCGAGCCCTCGCAATGCCAGCGCGTAAGCGAATAGAAGGCGGACAAATCGTCCTTGCCGCGAATCCACATCTCGAAGGGCGGCATCGACATGCAGCCTTCCTCGTGGAACAACGCGACGAGCGCGTTGATATCGAATTGCTCGAAGGCCTCCACATACCGGGACAGCAGCTCCTGCTCCGGCTGAACGTCCATGCTGCTGAGCTCATCCGAGCGAAGCTCCGCACGTCCCATCGTCTCCCGGGCTCGCTGCAAGGCGCTGTTCACCGCTGCGGGCGACATCGCAAGCGTCTCCGCGATCTGCTTGGACGACCATTCAAATACATCCTTTAAAATGAGAACCGCACGCTGCCTCGGAGGCAAAGTCTGCAGGAGCGCGATGAAGCACAGCTGAAGCGTATCTCTGCGCACGAGCCGATCCTCCGGATTGCCCCCAAAGTCGGGAGACGGCCAGATCCAGGACGCGTCCGGATGCGTCTCGCGCGGCTCGACGATCGCGACGGCCGGATCGAACAAGTCAACGGGAAGCGCGCGGCGCTTGGATTGCCTCAGCTTGTCCAAGCACAGGTTAGATGCAATCCGATAGACCCAGGTTTTGAACGAAGATTCCTGTCTGAACGTGCTCCCGCCCTGCCAGACCCGAATACTCGTCTCCTGAACGGCATCGTCCGCATCGTCCATCGAGCCCAGCATCCGGTAACAGAACGACGTTAAGCCCGGCTTCAAGCTTGCAAATAAAGGTTCGTCAAATGCAGTCTCGTTCATCGTCTGGTTCATCGCGGCCTCCCTTAACGATCTCCCCGAAGGGCTACCTTCAGTATAATTCAAGGGGGCGGAGAGGCTCAATTGAATTTGTAGGCGGGAGCTTGAAGCCTTTTCTTGCATCCATTATTGAGGCAGCCGCTTATTGCGCTCCGCCTTCTTCTTATGTAATTAAACCATCAGCTCGTCCACCTTCCAACTCTGCGCCTGCACCGCCTTATTCATGTACAACAGTATCCCCTGCTCCAACGGCCGGCGCCCCAGCTCGTTTAACTTTCGCTTTTCCTCCAAGATTTAACTTGACTGTTATGGAGTCAATAATGCTGATGTCCATAGACCTTGCCAATTATAAGTGTTTGGCTGAAGAGTAGGGCCTTAGAATGTAAATAACCCGTCGAAAATGACAGGTTATAAAGTGTTTTACTTCTCAAGTACCGAAGGTATGAACCTCTTAAAATCCAAATCTGACAAATTAACATAGTATAATCTTGGCGCAAGTCCCTCTCCTGTGTCGGGGTTTTTATATCTCATTGTAATTAAGAGATTATTTTTCGTATTTCTCGAAATGTTGATGATATAATACCTTTCGTCATCAACATTAAACGTTGTTCTTTTCAGCGTGCCGTCTGTGTAACTCAGTAGATATAGGTCATTGCTCTTGTTGAACGATTGATAAAACAAACCCGAAAATTTGCTTTTTGCAGATTCTGAAGCCATTTCAAATTCTGGATCAACATTCATAATAGGATGCAGAGAGTTATTTGTAATTTTCCCCATAAATCTAGTGATGCTAAAATTCGCATAGTATATATAATCGTTCGAAACGACAAAATTGGATACACCTTGACGTAATTCATTCTCGGGCGAGTCGATAGAATTAGATGGAATCTTAGAAACATCGACAGATCGCAGAAAAATCATATTATGGTCATATACATCTAGATACATCCGTATTTTACCGCCTGATTCTATTTTCAAGCGTAATAATGAAATTGTATTTTCGTCAGATGTTATCTGCCGGATAGCTTCTCCTGTATTTGCTCTGTCATCAAAATCAAATTTCTTTAATAGCTTTCTCTTGTTCGTTTCTGAATTATATTCTTCTAACACAGAACCGCCGGTTGCGACTACTCTAACCAATAACAGTTTATTGCCCACAGCAGTCATCGTATTGTAAGGAAATCCCCCTCTTTCAGAAAAAACAACTGACATCGAATTATTGGATAAGTCCACTTTATAAAGATAAAGCGTTCTATTTTTAATATCCGAAATTTCACCAGTTGTAACATACATGTATAAAGAGTTACCAATGACTGTCGTATCATACTTAGCTTCGTAAGACCAATTCTTAACTGTACCCAATTTTATATTTTCTTTTGTTTTAAAAATGTAGCGATAGTAATCCATATCAGTTATTGAGTCAACAGACCCGGTCGGAATCTTATTATAAATAATGCTGTCATCTGTAAGAACTAAAATTCCATAACGTTCAATTTTTCCAATCTCTTTATTATTGATGTCATAAATAGAGACTTCTTCATTGGAAATAGAAGAACCTGTGGTGCGTGCAGTACTAGGAGAAATTGCTGTTTGTTTAGATTCATTTATTTTTTCGTTTTTAGAATTGCCATTACAACTACATAGAATCATAATAAAAGCCAATCCAAGCATTACGATTAATTTTTTCAAACAAACCCTTCCTTTTCGTAAGAGCTATCAAATGCAATCAAGAGGTGTTTGCTTAAACAAACACCTCTTGATTGTTATACTTTTACCAGATCACGCAAATTGTAACAGAACTAGCAACGGATGATGTTTTTTCATAATAATATGCCCACCCCGATTGTGTTCCGCCTAGTGGATCGGCGAATTGTACTTTTGACTTGTCATCATAAATTGCGTTAACGGCCAAATTGTGACCACTTGTTGAATAGTGCCAATTAGCTCCAGTAGAATTTACAATCCCCACCGAACTAGGCGATTGCATAGTTACAACATCGTAATACAAGTTATTGAGCAGAGTTGTTTGGCTTGGGCTTGAAGTATAAATATAATGAACTGTACTTTGCTTGCTATTTAAGTATGCCGGAATCGTTGTAGGATCTGTGCCACTAGTTGTGGTTCCTAATGCAGTCGCGATCGTAGACTGACTATCAGATGTTCCCGAAAGATATTGCACGATACTCTTTGAAACTGCTGGAGAACAATAATAAGTTTGTGTTTGCTGATACATAGTGAAAGTACCTGGTATTGAGATCTTAGTTGCTGCTGCTCTCGACAAGAGAGATTGTGCATCATATTCTTCTGTAACTTCCTCAGCACTGCGGATTTTTTCATTTATTTTCGCCCGCTCCTCTTCGGAGAGACTATTAAAATAGTTTTCGTTTTCTTCAGGAGTTAAAACGATTACGCCAGAGGCTACATTTTCTTTAGTTTCAGATGTATTTTCTTCAGCACTTGCAACAGTAACAAAAGAAGAAAGCATTGCTAATGCCAGGAAAAGACTTAGAATTCTTTTTGTCTTCTTCAAACGTAACACCCTTTCAAATTGGTTTTTATTTTGAAAGCTGGCCAGCTATTCAAACACATTAAAAAGTAACTCGTCAATCTCAAAAAGATAAAAATGCAAATATACTACACCAAAAGTGTTAACACACGCTCGCCAAAGCCTGTTGATATACGTTTATATTAATCATGTCAATCTGTACCTGTTAAAAGAAAACCAATTATGAAACAAATTTTATTTTTTCTAATTACAAGAACATTATATATCACAAACCACAATATTACAATTTTTTAATTATATGTTAATTTAAAAGTGCATGCTTGACATCCCGTGGAATAATTGCGCCATCAAAGAACCTCCCATTAATTAGTGGGGATCATTACTTCTAGGATCTTGCGCAGTAGTCTTCCACTTACTTGAAGTGAAATGGAAGGGTAAACGTCACACGAGTACGACCTTCCCATCTTTTAGATGCGATTGGTGCAAGGCAGAAAATGAAGTAATTATCACAAATGATGAGCCATCAATATAGAAGACAACCAAAAAATACAAAAACGTTGCTTACATGTAAAAAATTTGTATCAAAGGAACGTTCGTACCAACATCCATGAATATTAGTCTAATGTTGCCGTGCTAAAGCTAAACCCGATATGCGAAGCTCCGCATCGGTCTACAAGATATTCCTTAGCAACCCGTTCGAGACTTCCACCTTGATATCCGCTCATGCTTGACTTACAACTAGAACAGAGCTGATGACTTATGCGTCTCAGCTCTATGTAATATATCGCCTATTATCAACTTCACTTATTTTTAACGTAATCTTTTAGGAAAAAGTACATCATCAACTTCTCAATCTACCAGCAAACAAGCCTTAGCTTGCGAATACGTGATTGCGTTTACCCACCATGTCGGAACCCACGATTTCCTCAAACTGATTATTAGTCAGTGTAACCGACGAATTAACGAAAGTATGAAAAAATCAGTGTCATTACTCTTCTTCCGAACGATCAGCCATCAGCGCCGCAGCCAACCGAGCTCCATCCTTCACGCCCTCCATATACAGACGCTCATTCTCCAGCGCTCGCCTGTACAGATGCCTGTCTTCCCAAGCCATGTACTTGGTAAACTGTATCGCATCCATACCGCCGTACAACGATGCGAATGCCTCCTGCTCCTCATCGCGTGCTTGCCGCAGCTCCATTCCTACATCGCTGTGGGAAATAATCTCGTCAAGCCGCTGCTGCATGGCATTCCGAAACCAGTCCGGCACTTCCATACGCCTCCCCTTCCTTGCATCCATTATGGACGCAGCCGCTTATTGCGCTCCGCCTTCTTCTTATGTAATTGAACGATCAGCTCGTCCACCTTCCGACTCTGCGCCTGCACCGCCTCATTCATGTACAATGGTATCCCCTGCTCCAACGATCGGCGCCCCAGCTCGTTTAACTTTCGCTTTTCCTCCTCATACTGATGGAGTAAGTGGAGCATGGTTGGCCCTCCCTGCATCGTGTTTAATCGCTTTGTGCTCTTCTAAGATGCGGGCATTTTCAATACTTTACTGCGAAAATCGGTTTATTTCATTTTAATGCGATTATCGCATTAAAACAACCATAACCTCACTTACAATTTGGCTAAATGTGAGGTGCGATCAGATGAAGCATCGGAAAGAACCGCCAGGCGATAAAAACATAATCGGCACCAAAGTGGTTGCCGTCCGCACAGCTAAAGGTTTAAAGCAAAAGGAGTTTCTGGCTAAGCTCCAGACCTTTGGTCTTGATATAAGTCCAACTAGTCTGTCACGTCTGGAAGGGCAGTACCGGCTTGTTCAGGATTATGAAGTTCTCGCTATTGCGAGGGCTTTGGATATTTCCGTTAGTGAGTTATTGGGCGAAGATGCAGAATAAAAATAAAACCTTTGCTTGGATAATGAAACCAAAAAAGTAATTTCCTTAAACTATTGGCCCTTCATAAACTAAATATCAGCAAAGCCGTGAAGCGACGCGTGTCGCTTCCTATTGCCATGAGCGAGGCCGGTAAAAGCGAGCCTCACTGAATAAATATTTGAACTTATATAGACTAGGAATTAAGCCTTCAAATTGTATAAAACACTAGAAAGAATGCAGTGAGGAAAAATTTTTTCGTGAAAGGGAGAACCTATGAAACTTGAAGATTTCTTATATTATTTATCTATAGCCAAAAGCCCCTCTGATATAGTGCTGGCTTGGAGTACTATGGGAAGTGCAGTTAGAAATTCTAAGGCAGTTATTACACTGGAGAATTATGAGAGGAGCACTTTCTCTCAAAATGCTGTAAAAACTCTTTACTTGGATAATAACGACTTCATTCCTTATTTCCAATCTCCATATTTTTATTTTGTTGACGATGATATTTTAAAAAACATGTTCTCAACTCGGAATAATGTTGAAATTCCGGTTGATTACTCTATTATGTTTGATACAAATTATGCAAGTTATATCCATCTTTTTGTTAATAATAATACAGGCGACCTGAAAAACGAAGTATTCCAATCTATTGCTACGTTACTTCGAGACAATTATCAGTATGATTTTAATTTTTATCTCATTGAAAATTCGAAAAAAATAGACTTAGACATCAATTGGGATATTATCACTTTTATTAAACAGAACAAAGCTATTTTCACTAATATAGTAAGCCTGCAATTATTTAAAAACATCGATACTGAACTTTTCAGAACTAAAGGAAGAATAAATTATACAATTACTTACGAAGAAGCTGAACAAGAAGCAAAAGTAGTTATTTCTGATCTTTTTTGCACCGAGCAGGGGAAAGAATACTTACTTAGTTTCGCATTTATACAAAAGCAAATGACTTTATTTTTAATTGGTATGTTAACAATACATTTCTCAAGTAACAGGAACGCTTCAAAAAAAATGCTCGATTTATTTCAGTTTATGGACCAAAAAATGGGGACCTTTTTTGATAGAGAATCTATAATTGCACATAAGTTTTTTAAAAAACAAAGCGATATTATTATTTTTAATAAAATACAAAAAAAAGGAGATACTAAAAATCTCTTTGAAACTATTAATAATATTGCATGGGACTTTATTACACCCCGTACTATGGAACTAGTTATGCGATATGGTGGAGAAGGAAAATTTTTTATCCCCTTCTTACTATCGCATGATATTGGCTTAAAACAAGTACTGCAACTCTTCAGCATAAAGGGGTGTTTTTTCGACAATAGTATGAAAGTCATACCAATACCTCAACAAAACACTAATGAATATTATGAATCTGAAAATTGCAAATTGGATTTAACATCTTATTTTTCTGAAGAAAATAAATCCACTAGGGCAAAAAGATTAGAAAAAAACAGACAAGAGATTAACGAGATTTTAATTGAAGAATTTGAAAAATTAGTTGAAGCAGTGACAAACCATTAAGTTTTTAATTTAATCCTTTATTCGTTTACAGCGTAGATTGCCCTGCTTGCGGTATTGCGGTTACCTCCGACTTCTTCAAACTAATTGAAATTGAATACGAACTAAAACAGAGCTGAGACGACTTCTGCGTCTCAGCTCTTTGAATTATTAGCCTATATTAATCACGCCAATTTCTTGAACTGATCTTAGGAAGAAATACAGCATCAACTTCCCAATCCGCCAACAACCACGCCTTAGCCTGCGAATGTGTGATATCGTTCGCCCACCATGCGCGATGATTTGTAGCAGAGGCCGGTAGCGCAAAGACGATGATCTCCTCATTTTGATGCATGCTCAGCGTCACCAACGAATCATCGAACGTAATCAAATAATCATATAGCTTCTGATACTTTCCTACGAGTGGGGTATCGGAAGCGTCACTAAATTTCGCTTGTTTAACAACTACGGGATTTAACTTGATTTCCTCTCCCTCAATGCATTCGACAGCCGCTGCAGCATATACCCGATACCCTTGCAGTCGCTCAATGGAAAATGCAGTGCCTGCCCCTCTGTAAATATTCGCTTGATTCTGGATGTGTAGTGCTGGCCGCCTAATACAGTGATCTCGGAGAACTCGGACAACGATTTGTCCTTCGCTTGCTTAAGAAGAGCATCGATCGTTATCATCTGCGCGCTCGGTTTAACAAACGATACATCATAAGGAGCTTCGACTATATCATCAGGAAAAAGAAATCCATGCTTGGCTGATAGAATGACCCAATGATCGAAGAACCGCTCAGCATACCGCTTGCATGCTTTTGACAAGACGCCAGTATACACATTCCTCGCATGCTGAGGTCCCGCTTGAGGAGCCTGGTCCCAGATCTTCGCCGAACCGCAGGGAATGATGCAAAGCCCCTTATCCTTCATTAAGCACCCACCAATCTGCCCAGATCCCCAACTGATAGCGACGTTTTGTACAATTCATTTACCTGCCACAGACCGCTTTCTCTAATCTTGTCTATAGGTGAGGATAATCCAAGCCAATTAGCGGATGACTGACACCACTTACAAATGGAGACTGTGGACATTATTTTCGACTTCAACTCGAGACGCTCTTTCTTCTCGGGAATTTCAATCACACTGAACGAAAAATGTCGTTGCATGTACTGCGTGACCTGCTTTTCCACTTGCTGTTGATAATCGGTATCCACCAGATCATTGTACATTCTCTTTCCCTCAGCGGAGGTTAAGTCCAGATCCCATATCTTCAGGTAATCATCATTCTAGCGATTCAGTAGACTTCTGCTTCTCCTTGAGAAAGTGCTGCATTAAACGCGAGCGAAGTTGATCAGCACCCGTATGAGATCCGACGAGCACAATGCGATCGACTTGATGAGCCCGCTCACCTTTCTCAAACATGAGAAAATACCGTTTAGGGAGATTGCCTGCTCTTCAAATGAAAATTGATATCGCGATAAGCTCTGTACGTGCCTATGCAACTTCTCGCAAAGCTCGCTCATCCGGTAGAACTCCTTTATTAGCCAGTCTTAGTAAATCTACATTTCGGATAGCTGCTACAGCCAATGAATGCACCATTCTTTCCGCGTCTCTCCACCAGTTTCCCGCTGCATCTCGGACAGATGCCCGAACTCACCAACGCCTCTTTTTCCTTCAAGTTCATTTTGATGTCGGCGACGTGTTTTTTTCGTTCATGTCGGGTATGAACAGTCTTAGTAGACAGTGCCTTATGAATATCTAGCCTCTTCTCCTCGGGCAACACGATCGTCTTATACTTCTGTATCGTTGATACCAACCTCGTCGTGTAAACGACCTCTGCACTCATAGGCTCAAGCTTAAGGTCCGCACGCGTGCTAAAAGCAACGATGGATATGAATGGTATCGTCTCATCCTTCAGAAAACCTTCCAGCGCCTTAATATGTCCGTAGTTCTGCCGGATCGGATTGTAGAGCTTCTCCTTGCGTTTGTATATCACTTGCGTCCAATACTCCGACTTCTCGCTCCCCATGATACATCCCGTGTAGTTCTTGGTCTCAATGACAAACACACCATAATTCGATACGACGAGATGGTCGATCTGCGATGTCTTCCCGTCGGGTCGCTGGATCATAACATCGTGAAGGACGGTGTATTCTTTGAGATCGAGCTTGCCTAGCTTACGACGAACGGAGAATTCGCCTATTACGCCTTTGATCTTAGGGGGCTTTGATATTATGATGAGGATGATAAAAACAAGCATAGTAAAATAAATCATTGTAATAAAACTCCTCAGATATCCTTCAGAATTAGCGAAAAAAGTTGCTGCTAATATTCTCAGTGTCTCTTTTAATGTATATTTGTAACTAGCTGTGATAGCAGCAGCCGTTACAACTCTCAGTTCAAAACCTCAAAACATATTATACAAATCCAGTGTAGTAGTTTGAAAACTTCGAGCTTCATAAAGGAAAATAAGCTGGAGGCATTTGAATAATAATTCTAAACAAACAGAGCAAAGAGGTAATATCACCTCTTTGCTCTGTCTTTACACATGTTTGCTCACGAGATATAAAAAATAGTTGTCCAAATCGGATAATGAATCAATTTCTTCACAAATAGTATCCAGACCTTGCTCGATATAACGAACCATATAATCGTCAAAACCGCTCTCATCCAGCGGCTCTCCTAGCTTCTCCATCATAATGTGTTTGTAGAGCATATATTCCTCACCTTTTGCAAGGACGCCGCTACCCACTTCATGTTTGGTTTTTTTTCCTTCTCTCTTTGGAGGAATAGAATCAAAAGTCAATCCTTTGACATAAGCAAGCTTTAATGCCTCAGGTCGTTTTTCGTTCCAGTCCAACTCGCTCATAAGTTTAAACAACTTTTCTTCGCCTTCTATGGTCAGTGAAAATCGTCCATGTGCCATGCAGCGTTACTCCTATTCGAAAGCAAAGTAGCCTTCCATAATCTCTGTTGACTTTACTTCTTCGTTATATTCAAGTAAATAAGATTTTTGCACGTATGGGGTGATTTCTTCATAAAAGTCTTTTGTAATTTCAGTATCTGTCGACAAAATAATAACTTGATCGCTTAGGTTCGTAAAGAATCGGTTGACGAGATTTGACTTATGATCGCTATCGAGACGTGCAAGTGGAGTATCAATAACGAATGGGAAACTTGTCCCTGATACCTTCGTTAACGCCCAGATCATCGCAAGTGCTATCAATTGCTTCTCCCCCTCTGAGCGAGAAACCAAATTAATTTCACTATTCGCATCATCATAAATCCTCAGCACAAATTCCTCTGGATGAAACTCGACACGATGCAAGTCATTCTTGCGGAACAGTTGCAACAGAATGGTTTCAATTTCTACCTTCAAACGTTTTGCTTTAAGTACCGTTACTTGGTCAATAAATTCTTGTGTTGCGTTAATAAGCTTCGTCATCATATTTACTTTCTCTTCAACAGGACCGAGCTCTTGTCTTGCTTGTCTTTTGTTTGTCAATTCTCTCGAGAGACGCACATGTTGGTCCTGTAGCCTTCGCAACACTTCATTACGCGCTTTCCTCGTTGAATACAGCGCGCCAAGTTCTTCGGAAACCTTACTAATTTGCTCATCTTCTTCGTGTGTATCAATTACATCGGGCGCATCCTTAATTTGATCATGGAGCGTTTTTAGCTCATTTTCCACTCGTGTTCGCTTCGTAAGGATTTCTGAGATATTGATATTTCCCTGTGGGCTCCAGTTCAATATATTTTGAAGTTCATTGTTTGATAAGTAGTCGACATGTAGCACATTCATAGGTTCCACTTTCATTTCCTGCACTTTATTGATACGCGTCCATGTTTCTCGCCCATGATTCATAAGCTGGTTCTTTTGTTCCACACTCAGAGCAGGCGTCATGGGCTTACTTAGCATATCAGTTATGAACTTGTCATACGGCGCAAACATCGCTTGGCTACGACTTAACGCTGTCTGATAGTTTTGCTCCTTTCGAATAGCTTGCTGAAGCCGAATTACTAATGGTTTTATAATCAATTTTGGTAAGGCATTATCAAAACTTTTAACCGCTTGATTCAGCTTTTTTAGCTCGTTCTCGAGTTCTCCAATGCGCTGATGAATCTGACCCTTTGTCGAGGATGCATTGGCGAGCTTTCTACGTCGCTCTTGATTGAGCCTGTTTTTTTCTTCGCTTAAATACTGAATCTTTAAATCGTCAGGACGTTCTTTTGCTTTTAGAGATTCCAATTCATCGGTACAAGTTTCAAGCTCCTTAACCAACTTCTCAAGGTCTGTATCTTTGACTGATTTAGACAAATTCAGCTCTGTGTTATACCGAATCTGATTTAAGTCCAGATGGAGTTGATTATAAAGCTCAAGAGAAACAATTTTTTGGATTGCTTTAACCGTTTTTTCTTTGTCGTGTTCGCCGACCAAATCTTTAATTTTTTCTGCATCAAAAATGAAAAAAGGTGCAACGTCAAGTGGGATCCGTTGATCAATAAATGCGATAAATTCATCATCTGAAGTCGTCGCTTCTCGAAGCAAATCCCCGGCGATAACAAAAATACGCCGATTCTCTTGAACCTCACCTTTGTCAGTTTCTTTAAATGTAACTTCAATCAGGTACTGACCCGTTCGATCAGAGAACGAAAGCTCTATTGTGCTTTCTCGTCCACCTTCTCTATAGAAGGTTCGATTAATGGCGTCCCGCTTTATTTGTTCGTACTCGTCTTTTAAAAATTTCCGTCTGCCATATAGACAGATAAAAACCGCATTGATAAGTGAGGTTTTGCCATGTCCATTTTTTCCACCGATAAGAGTGATGTTTGCTTTATAAGGGCTATCCAATTGCTTTTCATTTTTAAAACTAACTTCTTGCGAGCCATAGTAGGGGCGGTAATTGTTAAACCGGATGTAATTAAAAATCATAATGCATTAATCCCCGCTTCCTCTTCCTCAATCCAGGACTCAATTAGTTCAGTTATGCGGTCATAAATCCCCCGACGCCTTGCCATATTTTTATCCGCATATTCTTTTTCAATAATAAACAATTCCCGAAGGTATTGTGGATTTATGCCATTTTTCATGCATATTTCAACTAAGAGGCTATCCTCTTCTTGAACGCTTATTGTCATGTGCACGACTTCCTCGCTTTTCATGCCCATCGTAGATGCCCATGCTGATGGACTTAGTGTATAATTAGAATTATAGTAAATTTGACCCTATTTTGCTAGGAGGATTTACCGTGGACATATTATGCTCTCCACATACTGAAGACATCGAAAAAAGCCTAATGGAGAAGGATTTTATCAGTCAACGGTACTTACACCTCACGCCTACCATGATCTTATTTCGTAGACGTATTCGTTTCTATTTGAATATGGAGACAATTAAAAAAGAGATTAAAGAGAAACCTGATGTCCCTGCCGATATGAAGCCGGAAGAAAAAGTGCATCAGTTTGTTGACATCTTCGAAATCAATCAATTTGTCAAATCACTTCGTCGGACTTCTAATGTCCATGTTTTAAATAAAGCGGAAGCAACCGTTTTACTCGAGCGCATTCTCTCCGCAAATCAAGTTACCAACAATCCTAGTTGGTCTTCTGCCATGCTAGATATATACGACTTATTTACACAACTCAGTTTAAGCGGGCTTTCACTTACGACGCTTCGAAGTTTTGATTCCAGCTCAAAGTGGCAGTTCGTACTTAGCCTATACGAAACCTACCTGTTGGAGCTTAAAGCACAAGACGCTTTCGATGCTGCCCTCCTTTCTAGGAAGCAACTCGAAACCCTTGATGTCTCCGGATATGCTGAATTGATCTTGGATGGTGCCTTTCTTCCCTTTACGCCCATGTTGCAGCTCATTATCGAGAAGTTTCAATCGCAAGGAAAACGAATTACCGTGTATCTGCCCTTCGATTCTGATCGAAACGATCATCCTGCACTCAAAGCCATTACACAGGTGTATGAAAGGTTTAAGCCCAACACGAGTTGGATCTCTGTAAAAGAAGCGGAATCCGACTCTTTTTTCATTAAGCGTTTGCCCAAGCTCATTTTTCGAAACGAAGCGTCTACTCATGTGGATCCCTCATTTCAGATTCTTCGCTTTAGCACCGTCGAAGAAGAGCTTCATTTCATTATGCAAACAATCGCGACGCTACTTCGGCATAAAGGTACTAAACCTGAACAGGTCGTGATAGTGACTCCTGGCGCCATGGAAATCCGCCCGCTTATTCGCGAAATCTCGGAAGAATACAACCTTCGGGTACACTTGCCTAAGCGCCCGCTTCTCCATTTGAATCAAGGACGAGCTATTAAACACCTTTTTGATATTCGCATAGATACTCGGAAAGAAAAGGATACTTACTTGACAAGTAAGATTATGAAGGTCTTTTTAAACGAATCCATAGTTAAGCATACCCCCCAAATACTTCAGGCGTTTGAGAAAATTGAGGGCTTCTTCGAGGACTGCAACTCAGTATCTGATTTTTTCGTCAAGATATCACAGCTTCAAAAAGCCCATGAATTAATTGAACCTAAGTATGATCAACATCCATTAAGAACTGTTTTGCCGGAACAACTTGAAGAAATCAAGCGTATTGCTTTGTTTCTCGAAAATGCCAGTGCCATCTTGGTAAATGCTCCTGATGCTCATATCATTGCTCACATGCAGCGATTAATTGCTTATCTGAAGTCCGATTCTCATTTCCGTGAACTAGACGATGACATTTGGAGTCGTCTCCAGTCGATCTTGCAGTCTACCAGTGGTCAGCAAAACTTGGTTATGACAAGTATGGAATTTGGCGAACGTGTGTCGGCACTCTTTAATGAAGGAGAAGAGTTTGAACCCGGCGAACAGCCAGTAGAGGATGACACAGACGTCGAGTTAAAACGAGAAATACTCGTAACTGGTCCAAACAACGTTGAGTTTCAGCGCTATGATTATGTGTTCCTGTGTCGATTTACTCAAGACGTTTATCCTGAAGCAAAACGATATAACTGGCTAATGTCTAAAAAGATCGAACACGCTTGGCTACAACATAGTACATCTTCTCCTTTTAAAGACACAAAGGCGCTAGAATATTTTTATTTAGATCGCGGAATGTATCATATCTACCTTGCTCTATGTGCGCCACGTACGCAGCTAACCATTTCCTATGCCCAAATGGACAATGGTTTGCCCCTGACGCCTGCACATTACTTGCACGATATTGCTAAAACATTTGGTATTCAAGAAGGGGATCGTCTCGCAAATAAAAATGAACCTACACTTGAACAACTTCTGGAAAAACATAAAATACTTAAATCTCCATCAAAATTTATACCTATTTCATCAAATGAGCCAACAAGTCCTCAAAGCTGGCACATCGCAGAACGTGATTTTACAGCCGAAGATGTGGCAATTTTTTATTATTGTCCACGCCGTTTTTACTACCAAAGTAAACATGAAGAACAACATACATTTCACCAACTATTTCATCTACAAGCCTATGCGACGTCATGTCTTCATGAAAAAGCGGTTGAACTTTTTGTAAATGGAGAGTCATTCCCCATTACAGAGATTATTGATACGAGCAAGCAACTTAAGCGGCTGAAAGACGTTATCGTAAGGCGTCGAGAAGAGGCAGAAACGTCGATACGACCCTTGTTCCCCCTTAGCTTACGCCATTGGCAAAACGTCCGTGTGCAAGCAGATTTTCATTTGACAACTTTGCTAGATCGAATATTTAAAGGAGACTTTGTGAAAGAATTTCGAAAACGTGGGAATGCATCTATCTCGGTTAGTATGAGGATTGCTTCACAAGACGATTTCATCCAAATGGATGATTTCAGTTTCTCATCAATACGTGAGCTTGAAGTACAATATGCTGGGCGGGATGTACATCGATATTCAATTTCCAACAAAAAAGACATCCTCTCCTTCTCGTCATCTGACTATGATGAAAAGGATTCAATGAAAGAAATTAAAGACTGGTACCTCACTTTTAAACGCGAATTTAAGAAGAGGACACCCTATGTCACAACAGCCCTTGAACAAGTTATCGAAGCGGTTCGTACAGGCTCCTATCCGAAAAAAACAGGCGGGCATTGTAAATACTGTTCCTTTAATACTATTTGCCGGGAGCGAGAGGTCGATTCATGCTAACTAAAGAGCAACAAGCAGCCGTTCATTCCGATGCCAAATTTATATTAGTGAAAGCAGGAGCCGGTACAGGAAAAACTGAGGTGCTTAGTCAGCGTATTTTAAGGCTTCTTAATCAGAATCAAGATCTCAGCATCTCCGATATGGCAGTTATTACGTTCACAAACAAAGCCACCGAAAACTTGGTGGGACGATTAAAACTCTATTTATATCACAGTTGGAAAGCAAACTCAGACATCGATGCAAAAAAGCGTCTGCGTTATGAACTTGAAAATTTAAATGCTGTTCAGATTTCAACAATTCATTCGTTCTGCAAATCGATTTTAAACGATGCCGGACCATTGAGCTTCGATGATTTTAATTATTCTCCCAACTTCAATGTTTCCGAGTCCTCGTCGAGACAGGCATTAGAACGAGCATTTGAATTTTTTTACACAAATAAAAGTAACAAAAGTGAACATATTTACCATGAAAATATTATGCCTTACCATCGTTTTAGAGATATATTTAACAAACTTTATCATATGCTGCGTTCTCAAGGCTTGTCCATTTCTGATGTTGTAACAAAAACTAAAAAAGAAATGCGCATTGATATGGGCATCGTTAAAGGCATTAAAAATGAGCTTGTAGAGCTCCTTGTACTTGTCGTCCAATACCATCAGCAACTTCGTCACCAGACACTTGATCCAGATAATTTGCTTGAATACTGCTACAAGCTTCTAGTTCGAAGTTCGGATGCTGCAAATCAAATAAAAAATAAGTACAAATATGTTTTTGTTGACGAATTTCAAGACACCTCCTTATACCAGACGGGAATTATAAAGAAAATATGCGATGGAAGCCCTGAGAGTCCGTCTCTATTCGTCGTTGGAGATAGCAAACAATCCATATATCAGTTTCGCGGAGCTGATTTGTCGTCATACCAACAAGTTGAGCGATGGATACAAAGAGATGGCGAAATTTTAACTTTGTCAACTAACTTTCGCTCAACAACGGAATTAGTCATGCTTGTCAATATTCTGTTTAGGCGAATTAAAGAAGCCAATCCACAGTATTCATTCCAACCTGAACCATTACGACCTCGAGAGGAATCAACTGCTCCTGTTGATTATACTTCTGCTTATGAATGGTTATTATCCATTGAAAAAGAGGGAATTAAACAACCGGAACTTGTTGCTCGTTACATAAAAGAAAATATCGATAAAGGTATGTCTCCAAAAGATTTTGCAATTCTTTTTAGGAAGAACTACCAGATGATGGACTTCTATGCTGCGCTTACTGCGGTGGGAATCCCCGCTCAGCTAATTGGCGCTGGAAGTTTCTATAATCAGCGTGAAGTAGTTGATACATACAAAATACTCAATTACATCTTGAATACAACTAATCCCGTATATGCAGAAGAAGCACTTGAAACTTTTTATGTCCAGAATGATCCAATGCGGCTCCAGATGCTAGCAGATGCTCTCGTGCCTATTATTCAAAAGCGTACACCTGCACAGTTGCTAGACCGTCTTTACCAGGTAAGCAACATACGTGAGCGGATTGCCAGCACTCTCCCACAAGGCGTGGCGAACCTAAATAAGTTGAAAGCTTTAACACGAAAGCTTAGTATTAGCGAAAGTCTGCAACTTCAAGAGTACACCGGCTGGCTACACGCCATGATTGCCTCGCAAAAAGAAGAGCAACAAGCCGATGTTGCCGAGGGTAATGACATTGAAGCAGTCACTTTAATCACCATTCATAAAGCGAAGGGACTGGAATATCCCGTTGTCATTTTGCCCCGTCTTGAAGAATCGACAAGTCAATCGGTTCTCGCCCCACCGATTATTTATTCGAATCAGACGGGACTTGAATTTAGTTATGCCCCCTACTATGGAGATCGCAATTCAAAAATTGTGAGTACAAATTATAATGGAATGATAGATGATTTTCAAAATGAGCTTTACTCTGAGGAACTGCGGGTATTTTATGTTGCACTAACACGAGCTGAAAAAAAATTAGTGTTCGTCGGTGACGAACACTGTCCAAAAAAATCAATTTGTTTTCAAAATTGGCTCCGCCTGTTATAAGGAAGAACTGCTAAAAGAAACACGATTGTAAGCCACACTAAGCAACTTGCTTAGCGTGGCTTCTTTTAACTCATCCATAGCTTCTAGATGGATATCCATTATAAAGCTATACTGCTTCTCATCTAGTTCTTCGATCATATTGAGATTAGCAAACTTTAGCCCCGTTACGCCCATGCTGGCAAGAATTTGTTGCGTTTCCTCAACGAGCGACGCTCTTTGTAAAAAGCGTTCTCTTAAGGTATAGATCCTAATCGATGAAAGCGCTATGCCGCTTGCTAATAAATGTCTAATCTCAGTTGCTATATGAAGTACTTCGTCCACTACACTAGGGAACGCTTTAATATTCGGTTTAAATGACTCAAACCAAGCTTGGCGGAGGGCATCAAATTCGGGCACAATCAGAACAGGATGCATTAGTTTCACAAAGGCGCTAGTTACATCATACGGTATTTCTATTATTCGGAACTTAGAAACGAGAATCTCAGTGATTGTCTGCTCAATACGTTCGGGTTCATCAAAATTATCCCTAACCAAAAGGTATTGATCAGGAATAACTTTTGACATGTTAATAACCTTTGCATCATGGCTTGATATGTTTACCATCCAAACAGCACACATAACCGGAAACATCAATTTCCCCTGATACCTACCAGTTTCCACACAAAATTCGCGTTTACTTTGGAGATTTTCGGACAGCTTGTGTTTATAATGCCGTGCTTGCTCGTATGGAGACAATACGGATTTCTGCTGCCCCTCTACCGACAGTCCCCAGTAATTCGGCGTGAGCGTTTGAAGCGTCTGTGTAGTATAGTCCTTTACTTCAATGATTAGCGTCCCCGCATAAGGAGAAAAGAGTACAATATCGGGACTAGTATCATTCACAAGTGGTTCATGAAAAATATGCCATGCATCTGAGAGGTGGTCCTTTAAAAACGTGAACACACGCTCTTCGCCCGCAGTTTGAAACAGCGGCTCTGTGGGATAGATATATGCCACATACTCACCCCTGAGCAGTAATTATTTGGAGGATAATATCTGACAAAGTTGATCAATCTCTGCTTTCGTATTGGATTTTGAGAGCGAGATCCGTACTGATTGTCTGACTTCATTTACACTTAAACCCATGCTCTGCAGTACATGCGACGGCTTACTTGAACTGCAGGCGGAGCCCGTAGATAAAGCAAATTGATCCGATAACTTTTTAATTAACATTTCATTGTTTGCACCGCGAAATTGGACGTTAACTATTCCTGGAATTTTCTCTCGCGTATCGCCGTTAAACTTAACTACTTTCGGCAATACCACCATTAACTGCTCACGTAAATACGCCTCAAGTTCCATCAGCGTTTGCTGTGTTTGTTCCTGTTCGAGCAGCACAATTTCGGCTGCTTTTCCAAAACCAACAATGTTATGGACAGATAGTGTGCCGCTTCTATAATTCGATTCCTGCCCTCCCCCATGCAGAAGGGGAGAAATCTTCGTTTTAATTCCGAGATCGTCTTTACGAATAATTGCCGCACCAATCCCTTTGGGTCCGTGGAACTTGTGAGCAGAAAGTGATAAAAACCGAATCGATCGATCCAGCATTCTCGTGTCTAACTTCCCCACCACTTGCGTTGCATCTGTATGAAAAAAGATGCCCCTCTCTACGCACTTCTTTGCTAAAGAGCCAACGTCATTTAAGGCTCCCGTTTCATTATTACCCCACAACATGCTTATAAGCGTTGGCTGCTGCTCGAGGGCTGCCGTAAAAGTATCACCTTGCACAGCCCCGTTTGCGTCAACCTCCATATAGTTAACCGTAGCTCCTCGTTGCTCTAGATAAGCCGCAACTTCAAGCACCGAAGAATGTTCTGCTTTGCTTACTGCAAGCGATGGATTAACGCCTCCGTATGTCTCAAGAATGCCTTTTAGAATCATATTGTTACTTTCGGTAGATCCTGAAGTGAATACCACTTCATCCAAATCGCAATTAAAAAGCTTGGCTACGTTTCCTCGCGCTTCTTCCACAGCGTCCTTAGCATGAGTCGCTAACGAGTAATATTTACTTGATGGATTACCATACTCTTCGTACAAAAATGGAAGCATAGCTTCAACTACACGGGGATCAATCTTGGTGGTGGCGCTATTATCGAAATAGATCATCGCGTTTCCCCCTTCGCTACTTCGTTAGTAGATTGACGATCATCTTTTCCTGATTTCCGGCATAATCATACTCATTTTCGAGCATGAATATCCCTCGCTCCAAGTGTGCGTTAAACAAATCCGGAAAATATTCTTCATCACTGATATCACGCGCCATGTGCTGTGCAATGAGGGCTTTAAAGACATAATCATAAATGCCAGTAACGGTATTACGATTAAATTCCAATCCAGATGTATCCTTGACAAAGGCAATGGCCGGCTCTGGATTCCGAAGCGAGAGCACAACAGCGTAGCGACACAAAATGTTGGGAGTCAACCTGATTTTGTCTTGGAGCTCTTTGAGCTTGTCGCCCGTTTTCTTTGAGGTTTTAAGTCTGAAGTTCATGCGACAGCTCCTTCTTCATTGACATATCAAAATAATCAGTGTTCCATTTGACCGTGTTCCTCTCGGCATCATAGTCAATGGTGTACGTTTTTGCTAAACTCGGCTCAATCAGTGCAAAGTTTTCTTCGTTAATCTCCGAATCCGTAGATAGAATAATAACCTGCTCTCCACATCGAGGAATAAAACTTTCAATTATACTCTTTTTGTGGGTCTGATCAAGTCGCCCAAGTAACGTATCAAAAACAAAAGGTAACCGACGATTTGAACACATCGCCATCGCCCAAACCGTAGATAAGAGCAAGATCTGCTTCTCTCCAGCAGACAAGCTCTCAATGTTGATTTCATCGCGAGTGCTGTTAAAAATGTGTAATTGGAACGTTTTGGGATCAATCTTTACCCTCGTAACAAACATTTCCTTTCGGAAAATGGCTTGGAGCATCTGTGCTGTTTGTCGTTCAACTTGTTGTAGCTTTTTATGAATTTGTTCTGCCCGAAAAATCCGACTTACGTCCAATACACGAGTTGTAATTTCAAAGATATTGCCTGCTTTTTTAGTTTGAATTACTTTTTCTTTTTGAAATTCATATACTTTAATTTTTTCGTCTAACTGTACGTGAATAAGTGCGACCATTTCTTCAAGTTGCTTTTGCTTTAAAGCCAAAACTCTTAGTTCGTCTTCTGCGTTTCGAATGTTGTCAATAAGTCCTTTAAGCTCGCTAGAAGAATCGTTTTTATCAATTAGCTTTCTAACCGTTTGTACTTGCTTCAGCAACTCCGCATTCGTCTTGAAATCCTGCAGCATTATCTCTGGATTAAAGGCATTGATTTGACGAAGCATTGCCTCTATTTCTGCACGTTGCAAGCTCGAAGCGTTATGCAATGATTGTTCTTGGTAATTCGAAATTAACGACAAGAAGTCCGTAAATATGTTTGCTGCTGATTGGAAACTTACCGTTTTATCACCGAGATAATTCGTTAGAAGAGCTTGTACATCTGAAACGTTCACTAGCTCGGATACCGCATTTCTAACTTCATATTTGGACTCAAGCTTCATTTGTTCTGCTGTAGCCGCAACCAAATCCTTTACGAGGAAGAAGGGCAACAGTGTTTGAATGATTTCACGATTTCGTTCCATCACTACGAACCGCTGTTGTTCAATTTCATTAATTTCATTAAGAAGTGCATCGCGCTTTTCCTTAACTAATCCGCCATGCACATCAAAAATACGTTGATGTTCGGCAAGTAACGCCTTAGTATCTTCACCTTTTAATTCGATCTCGTTGAGCTCACGCAGATATTGCTCTAACCGGGATTGGACTTCATTTTTCTCATGTTCAAGATCCATTAATTTCCTTTCCTCATCGGTCAGCGTCCCCATGACGTCATCTTGCTTTAGATAGCTTGTAAGGTCGTCTTCGAGGCTCTCGAACAAATCTAAGTTAAACATCACTTTTGCAGTTTGACTCAAATAATCCGACAAGGTTTCTTTAGAAACAATCTGAGAAATCTTTTCACCATCAAACAAACAAAACTCGAGCAATTGAGGTGGGGTTTCCTCACGTAGCTTTGAAAAAAAGATGTCCTTGTCGGAGTCACTTAAATTATCTCCATTACGTTTAACAAAGAGGGACTCCTTTAAGGAATTTTTCGATTTTGTCCAACTTCGGTTTATGGTGTATTCGTTCTTTTTCCAATCCTCCACAATTTCAACTTCTAATAAAATACTGTATTGGCGTAGATTTGATTTAAGGGCATACGTATTTAATTTTGCTTGAATTTTGTCATAGTAAGCTGGCGATTCATTTTTCAGCCCGAAAGCAAATGTACCATACAGAGCCAGCCGAATTGCTTCAAGTATCGTCGTTTTACCGGATCCGTTTTTACCACCAAATAAAACGACATTTTTTGACTTGCCGGAAGTACGAAGATCAAAATCATACCTTCCCCAGAAGGCACCTACATTCTCTAGAAACAAACGGTTAATTTTCATTCTTTGTATCCTTCTACCTTCCCGTAGTGGAGCCAATCCTGTTTCAAAATTTTATCGAATTCTTGAAACAATCCTCGACGCACCCTATATCCACTATAGTTTTTTTCAACATTGACAAGTTTTTTCATCAATTGCATGTTTACCCCATGCTTTTCGCAAAGAAATTCCAGTGCTGTAATTTGATCGTCATCAAATAAGGAGCGTTCATTATAGTCCCAGTCTAAATCAGTCCCCATGACCTCCCGATAAATTCGTGGTAGACTGTCTGTCCAATCCCCTTCATCAATCCAAAGTTTTCGTATGTGTTTAAGCTCTTCCACGCTAATGAGCTCATATGTTGGATCGTACGGGTTTATCACTTCCTGTTGAGTCTCCAACAGCTTGCGCAGAATTTCCTTTCGAGCCTCAAGCGTGAAAGGACCAAGTCCAAGCTCCCGCTCTTCGCCTTGTCCCACGAAATATATGCTTCCATTCATCCGGCGTTTTTCGCGCATATCTCGATTGTCACGGATCTCAGAAAGCCATTTTCGGTACACAGCGAGTGGGCGAAGCCAATCTTCGCCAGATTCAATAAAACCGTTTAACGCTTTATCTTCAGTAACCACCGTACACGTCCAGCAACCAAAACGACTGTTACCGCATGAACCAGCCGTTTCTTTAATATCTTTATCGACAATAAGCGGGCACTCACCTCCGCTTGAGTTTTGATATAGGGCGTGAAGTTCAAAGTTATCATTTCCCCATGGCGACTCTTCATTTAAAAGGTAGTTCCAGACGTCATCAAGGTCAAAATGACGAATGGGCGCATATACATATGCGTTCGAAAGCGTGGAGTGCCGCATAAGCACCTTACCGTCGATTGTATGATTTTCCATGACCTGAGCACGTGTGGCGCTTTCCGAGTCTCGTACCCCTAACACCATTATTACTTCGCCAAACTGATCAACTTTGTCTTTAATAAACTTGTTTGCCGGATCAATCTTCATCCGATCTGTACACCAGCGGAATTTTTGACGCGGTGACGGATATCCCTTTCCTATGATAGAAGACCAGAAACTCTTCTCGACTTCAGGACGGACTTTATGCGTTTCAATCGGCAGCTCTAGCTCAAGCGCTTTTGATTGTATTCGCATAAGAGTTTTATTTATGGAAGCAATAATTAGCGGGGTTTCAACCAATGTATCCGAGGAAATAATGTAGATCTTTTTGTGCCGTCTCTCCTCTGGAAGATTATAAATCGCTTGAAAAATAAGCTGTACAAGTACTGTGGAGTCTTTTCCACCACTGTATCCAACTACCCAGGGTAGGGAATCCATAAGATAAACATTTTGAACTTGTTCCATAGTACTTTCTATCATTTTAGTATCATAAAACATTATGATTCGCCCACTTTCAGTTTGTTTTCCAACTGCTGTTCCATTTTGTTTAGCGGAAGACCTAATTTATGCTTTATCAAGTTTGAAGTAAGCTGAATCGCCTCTGGGCTTTTGCTAATTCTTCCAATATGACCGTACGC
The DNA here is from genome assembly GCF_042649185.1 of Cohnella sp. GCM10012308. NCBI lineage: Bacteria > Bacillati > Bacillota > Bacilli > Caryophanales > Paenibacillaceae > Cohnella > Cohnella sp. GCM10012308. The sequence continues at coordinate 115,465 of NZ_JBHRYU010000014.1, read as the reverse complement.
CCGACCTAGCCATTCCGTATTTGTTCGGCTCCAGTCGATTCCACTAAGTCGCTCAATATATCGGTCCCAGTCTTTACTATGTTCCGTCATCAAGTAGTTGCCTACAAGACCAACCGCTTCAAGAAATGTCCCGTGTGCATTAATGTAATTAGCACGGAACTCTGTGGGCGACAGCTTCTTTTCAAGCACTTGGTTCCATTCGAGGATAGAAACACACAGCTTGTCCCAAAACTGAAGAAGAAAGGCGCTCTCTTCATCTGTGACGCTGTTGCCTTTTCGCTTATTTATAATTTTACTATTAGTATTATATAAGTTGCTCAATACAAAAAGCTTAGGTGACAATTTGGAGAGTGACTGCTTCTCCTTATCAGTATATCGTTCAAGAAGTTTTATCTGGCGGACAATCTCTTTCGTAACAGTCGCCAGTGGATCTCGATGTTCATAAAGTATTCCGAGAGAAGACGTTGTATTAATGGCATGACGATTAAGATCGGCAAAAATTTGCTGACTTTTCCTGAGCCCATCATCTTTGAAGAAAACAACAGAGATGTTTTCATGTCCGAGCTCCGGAGTAATTTTGAGTGCTTCTTCGATAGCTGCTCGTCTGTGCTGACCGTCATTGATCAGAAATCTGGCTTCTAATGAAATAAAAAGTCGCCCTAAATTTCGAAAATCAGGGTCGTCTGTATATGGTTTAAATTGCATTTGTCCATCAACAGAAGCCGTCAACGAACTGAACACATAGTCCGTCGGATTATTCAATATGTAGCTCGATATCTCAGGTATCCGCGAACGATTCAACGTACGTTGAGCCCGAAATTCCGGCGGAATTTCTTCTTCATCGAACAGAAAGATTTTAGGAATGAGCTTCAGTGGACACATCACAACGAAAAACTCACCCGATGCTTGAATGCCGCGCAAGGCTGGGAAGCTATAACTAAAGGTTGCATCCAACTGCATCTTCACCTCATTTACGTACGTATTTTACAATTACTATGTTAAGTGAAGTGTGAAACCTGGTCAATAGAGATTGGAGGAGTTGAGTTGCTGCTGCAAAACAACAAAAAACTTCGCTTTTCACATGCGATGGAGCCGCAACATCCCCATGAGTAAGCAAAGCGTGAAACTCGAAATGTCAAAAAGCCCTTTTCAATATCGTGCTTGGATTTTTCTTGTACTTCCGCGCACTGGAGTACTCCCCGGCCTCGTTGATCGCTAGCCTCACCTTCTTCACTCCGTTGTCACGCTTGTCTTTATCGTCATGATACTGGGCGAAAAGCTGACGGTTACGGACTATCTGGCGGCATTGCTGATCATCTTAAGCGTCCCGATCCAGAAGGCGGGCAATTGATCCATAAAAGACGAGCGGCAATCTTCTCCTCTTGCTCGTCAATGCCATTACCATTCTTTCCGCCGCATTCGCCATGCAGAAGGAGCATCCGTTCTTTTGAAACTGAAGGTAATCATCGCGGCTGACTTGGTCAGATGGACCGTGCTGCTTAGCGGAATTCTGTGTAAGATGAGGATCGCAAGATCCATCTGCAACTTTTTCCAGGGAAACCGTCAAATATCATAAATTCGAACTAAAGGGGTTGCTAAAAACCATGGGAGGGCGAGGGCTCAGGTCAAAAAGATCGAAGAAAATCGTGCTTACTCTCGTGGTGATCTTATTCGTCTACTTTTTATTTCTTCCCTCCATGACGCCTGAGCTAGCTGTACGAAAGCAACTGTTTATTTCCTTCCACCCCATTAAAGCAGTAACGTCTGAAGTGCGGCAAGGCAGCATAAAAAACGACCCGAAATATGGAACGCTCTATGAAGTAGCGGATCAAGCTATAACGGAACCATTCATCTATGTTAAAAATTCATGGTTAGGTTGGCGCGTGACCTCTGTTGGCTCAGGACCGTAAAGCGATCGCGACATCATGAAAAAGCTCCGCCGTCTCATAGGGACTGCGGAGCTTCTCCTCATTGTAGCTCGGTTGAATTACCACTAGTTTAATGCACTTGCATGGTTCTTTTCCCTGCTTCTACTCTCCATCAAGCTCAATCTGCTCCAATATCTCCATACATTCCTCTACAGTCCCTTCATTGGTCATGACCGTGAATATATGCTTGTCCGTTATTAAATGAGCAACTCTTCTTCCTTTGCCGTCTACGTAGATGACTGCATGTCCTTGAATCTCGGTTTGTTCCTTCTTTTCAGTTCCATAGGCATTGCTTGTCAAAAACCATTGAAGCGTCTCCTCTTCAGGGACCGGCTCAGCGGCCTGTATAAATAAAAACTCTACGCCATCCGATGTACGATAAGTAGTTCTGAGCGTGAATCCTCTTTCCGTTTTCTCAGCCGATATAGCCGATCCTTCTAAGTAAGAGGTTGCGTCTTCTTCGGATGCATGTGAGAGCTGAACCGACTTGGGCACGAAATTCTCGTCAACTGGCACCTCCGATAAATCGATGTGACCGAGCGGCAGATCACTAGTGATGTCCGTTGACTCCGGCACGGCAGGCTCTTGTTCCGGCAAGTCCTCCAAGCCTCCAGCTTGTGCTTGTCCGCCTTGTTTCACAATTGGGTCCGGTTGGTGCTCAATCCCCACCGATCGATGCGTAACGAACAGCACCGTCAATACGACGAGCAATGACGCCAGACTTACATGAACCAACCAGGAACGGATCGGCTTTGACGCTGTAGCTTCGGCATTTTGAGAACGCAGCACTATTTTTTGCAGCAACCGATCGTTAAACTTTTTTTGTTTAAAAATATCCGCCTGCAAGTCCTTATACCAATCAGGATCTGAATGGTTCATACGCGTAGTCCTCCCCCAATCGTACATTCATTTTTTTCCGTGCCGCGAATAGTCTCGATCTGACCGCTCCTTCCGAAATATCGAGCAGTTGAGCGATCTCCGGTATGGATAGCTGATATTTGGCGTGCAGGATCAGGATCTCTCTGGATTTAACAGGCAGCTTCAGGACAGCGGTCCAAACCTCATTCGCTGCCTCATGATCCAGGTAAGTCTGTTCTGCGGATCGGCTGCTTTCCTTTAAGCTCACGTTTCCGACAAGAAAAACCTTACGGATAAAAGCGGACTTCCGGTAGTTGTAGCTGATATTGCGCGTTATTTTCAGCAGCCAAGTCTTCATGGACGACTCGTTCCGGAAGGATACGACATGACGGAACACCTGCAGAAACACATCCTGGGTAATGTCCTCCGCCATGCTCTGATTTTTGACAATGGAATAAGCGTAGTTCCAGACCTCTTGACCGTATTCGTGCATCAGCGCTTCAAATGTGATGGGATCTAAATTTGCCATCGTTCGAATGGAGCCTTCCATCAATTCTCACCACCTCGATATATAGACAACTCAAACCAAGTTCTGTTTGCACAAAAAAACCAGCGGCATGCTTGGACCGGAAGTGAAGTCCCAGGATGCGCTGGTACACTCATCTATCGAACATTAAGGTTGGTCAAGTTTTTAAGTAGCGACTGACGCTTTGTATCTTTGTAGAACTGATTGCGATTTCCATCATAATAGAAAATGTTCTCCTGCTCTGCAGACTTCTGTGTCAACCGAATGCGATAGAGTCCCTCAGGCATCAGAAAAGTATCGCATGTAATGTCGTAATTCGTGCCGGCCGCAGACGGCTTGAACCCAAACCGCTTGGCAAATAGCCCCCTGACCTGCTGGAGATCCCACTCTAAATTCTCGCCCGTTTCCCCATAGAACACGGCCGCTCCATTCTCTACTTTAGCGTACCACCTTGCTATGACCGTATCGCTGCTTCTTGGCATCCCAATGACATATTCGTTCCATCCATTCTTGTTCTTTTCCGAGAACGATAAGACGTAATTCAGATACAGATCGTCGGGGTTGCTAGGCGCTGTTGATGAACCTGGCGAACGCCAGTAGAAATATCCCGTCTTCTTGTCTTTTTTAATCCACCGAGCGTTCGTTGCCGCATCAATCAAGTTGTATTCTTTGCGAAGCTGCTCCACATTCTGATCCTGGCCATCATAGGAGAGCCCCGTCAGCTGCCGCTCATGCGCTTTGACCACAATCAGATGATGCGGCGTGCGGATCTCAAAGTCCCAATATCCGTTTGCCTTTACCATGGCTTCTGTCGTCCCGTTCAGATAATCATTGATTACTTCAGCTAGGCTCCAATCATAACGCATATAAAAAACAGGATACGCTTTGGTTGGAAATTCAATTTTCATCAAACCTCTATCCATTAAATAGGGCTTGATCGGGTGATCCCAATGGTCGATATCGGAAATGATCACCGGGGAGGATGCGCTTTTCTTTGGCTCTTGTGGGGCAGTCGGCGACGGTAGATTCGTGTGTTGGGCTGAATGAGCAGCGCTGCTTGCCGTGTTTAATCCATTAATTTGCGATGAATGAGATGGATCTAATCCACCACAGCCAGTGATCACTTGCAGAATAAGGACTAAAAAGATGCCATATGCGATCAATGAACGCTTCATGCGGCCCCTCACCTGTTATCAAATTAAACGCAAACTTACAGTCCGTCCCAATCGTTTATTTGGGTCCAGGGACGGTTAATATCCTCTCGTTCGAAGGCAGTTCCGAACTCACCTCTAAGCGGCGTTATCAGGCTAGGATCCTTATCGAGTAATGCGTATACGTTTACGATGCTAATGTTTGAAGCATGGCTGTTATATTCATCGTTCTCGGTGCCTTCGAACAACCTCCATCCGCTGTCCTCCTCCCGATCTGGCTTTTCACGATAGAGCCAGCGGACACTGCCGCCTTCTTCCATGCACTTATTAGAGACTAGAGCCATTTGTTTCTTTCCGCACGAGGCTCATCCTCTTCCGGATGCTCGAGTACAAAGTGCAATCTGACCATATCGCCTTTCTTTTGCTTTTGCCGCTCTTTAAGACTTGGGATAAAAAATGTATTCGGATTGCATAGACTCGTTTGCTCGACGTCCTCTAAGCTCCATTCCAAATGAATATCCCCTTTCATCCAGGCAATTAGAAAACCGCTCCGCTTCACGCGTTGGCGTTGACGCAATCAATTCCTTCTAATTTGTTCTTATTTATGAAAAAGCCGAATGAGCGCTTTGATCTCTTCTATGCTTTCTTTTTGACCGTTTTTGATCCACATCAGCCAAACTTCAAATACGCCGGCGCTCATAAAGTCGATCCAATAGCTTCGCTTCGCCCCCGTCCAGTCGGGAAAGGGAATGATCTCATCGTACAGCTGCGTAACATGAGATTTGAAGATCTGATAGAGCAGTTCTGTGTAATCCCCTTCAATGGCCATTTGAAAATCCTTGGACAGCGCATTAAAAAAGCGGGTCAAATCCTCCATTTTCTCTTCGTGGCTCTTTTGAAGGGCAACTTTATTGAATATATCCGCAAATTTAGGTTCGTAGTACGCCCTCAATACTTATTCAAGACTATCGTAATTACGATAGAAGGCCATGCGGCTGACGCCAGCTTTTTTAACGACCTCCGATACGGATAATTTCGGTAACCGCTTGATCTGTAAAAGCTCCAGCAACGCAATGGCGATCCATTCTTTGGTGTCTTTTTTGATGCTCCGGGCGTGATCCGTAGCTGCCATTACACTTCCTCCATTCTGTCACAGATGCCTGTTAATCGCTTGTTTTCGATCAGGTTCGGCCTTAAACTAATCAAAACACGTTACACCTGTAACGTCAATAGAAAGGAAGGTTGACGATGCCGCAAGATAACAATCCTTTGGTGCTCGTGACCGGAGGCTCCGGATTTATCGCCGTTCATATCATGTTGAAGCTGCTTGAGCAAGGGTATCGTGTGCGAGCAACGCTTCGTACCATGAGCAGACAAGATGAAGTGAAAGCCATGTTAATGTCAGGCGGCGTAACCCATTTCGAAGGCTTGACCTTTATCCAAGCAGATCTATCTTCTGATCGCAACTGGGACGAGGCTGTTCAAGGGGCGGATTATGTCATCCATGTCGCTTCTCCGACGCCCAATAAAGTGTATAAAGATGAAAATGAAATGATTCAACCGGCGCGCGAGGGCGTATTACGTGTATTGAGAGCAGCACGGGATGCAGGCGTCAAACGCGTTGTTCTCACCTCTGCTTTCGGAGCGATCGGCGTGGGACATCACAATCATAAAGGACCGTATACCGAAGAAGATTGGTCCAATACGGACGCCAACCTTCATCCTTATCAGAAATCGAAAACCATCGCTGAAAAAGCGGCTTGGGCATTTATCCGCGAAGAAGGCCATGGATTAGAGCTTGCGACTGTCAATCCGGTTGGGGTGATGGGGCCGATCCTGGGTAACGATTACTCTCATTCAAATGATTCTGTTCGCCAAATGATCGAAGGCAAACTCAAGGCTGTCCCTAAAATTTATTCCGATTATGTGGACGTCCGAGACGTTGCCGATTTGCATATCCTGGCCATGCTGCGTCCCGAAGCAAACGGAGAACGATTTATCGCTTCCAGTGCGGAAAATCGATCGATGTTAGAGGTTGCACATATACTGAGGAAGCACTTAGGGGAAGACGCTAATCAGGTGCCGCGCAAGGAACTTCCGAATATCGTCGTGCGTATCTTGGCGATTTTTAATCCAAAACTAAAAATGATCGCTTCTCTCCTGGGACAAGACATGTCGACTAGCAATCAGAAAGCCAAGCGACTGCTTGGATGGACGCCGCGTTCGGCTGAAGAAGCCATCGCAGCAACCGGCAAGAGCATGGTCAAAATCATTAAAGGGCAAATGAAGTAGTAAAGACAGTCGCTCATTTCACATCAACATTTAATGAAACGAGTTAAAAAGCTTGCCGGACGATTGAGTCTGTTCAAACCTTTCCCGCTCACTCTTCATCTATTCAGATAGACTTCCGATAAAGGAAATATCTGGGCAATAAGGAGTTAAAACATGCCAAAATCAATCGACTTTGAAAAGCTAAAAAGATTATTAATCCAGCACGGAGAAAATACAATACGAGCCTTTGCGAAAACGCCGCAAAATAAAGAATTATACGCATTTGTTATAGATTCGCAAGCATTTTACGGCGTCATTAGCTTTAGGTGGAATACTAGTGAAGGGTTTGCGTATACACGCGCGCTTGACTGTTATAAACATTACCCTGACTATAGGCTTTTTGGGCATCGTGGACTTAAATATAGCGTTGGCGATTTTCGTTTTGAGGACAAGCGTAATAAAAAGCTTGAAAAATGGGGTATGCAGTACGCAGAGATATTAGAAGATCTTTGGGATGAGGAAGAGGAGGAAAAGGCCGATCAAGTCACAGATGCATTCATGGCAACCTTGATCGAAGTGATAAAGGAGTTGGAGCCTTCCCTCAGGCAACTTAACCTCACTGACGACTTTATCGCCTACGTAGTCGAACACGATGCGAGCGATATGACGTACCTCCCTGAGACGGTTTCCCCATCGCAGCTGGACAAAGCGTTTCCTGAGCTAAAAGCATATGAGACGTATAAGACCCGCCTGCAATCTTTACGGCCAGATGAGCAAGTGGCCTTTTGGTGCCAAACCCTTGCAGATTTTGAAGATGAGATAGAAAGCGAGGCTGTGATACAACTGCGGACCCTTTCACGTTATTCGTTCGATGCGAAGGACGAACTGGTGAAGCTGGGGGAGATTTCAGTACCGCTCCTCATTACATATCTAGAAAAGACAGTTGAAGAACTATTTGCACTAAAAGAGAACGTGAACTTAATGAAGGCATGGACGTTCCAAAGCACGATTATCAACATAGCTAAAGCAGGGGAAAACGAGATCAGCCGTCTGCAGGCACTTTATTCGCGCCAAAAGCAGGAACGCCCGGAAGCGCAGGACACGAGAAATACGGGACGAGTGCTTCATGCACTCGACCCGTTACGCTTTCCTGAATGAATAAATTTAATTAGCAGCCGATAGAGAATTAAGTAAAAAATAATCAGAGCTTATGTCATTGGAGGATTATTAAAATGGCTGTAGGACTAATGCTAGGTGGTCATAGTTGGTATCAAATCGGTTCAGGAGATTTCCTTCATTGCTTCTTCTCAACGGTCTGCTACCGCCTTGAAGCGAACAGTTGGGGAAGCAAATATCCTCTATTTATGAATAAGCTGTATCACGAAGCTTTGGAGAAAGAGGATAACGAAAAACTGCTTGAAGAAGTTAAAAGCATTCATAAAGCGTTTGAAGATTTTAGTCCGGACAATGTGGTTTGGGATGTAGAGGATCTATCGAAGCAACCGCCTTGGGGAACCAATATAGATCCATCCATTACGAGCCTAGCCAATTACTTTGTGACCAGCAACGGAGTAGACCTCTTCTTTTTATTCTATAGCGCGTTAAATTCAGCCATTCAGGATGATTATGACGTTAAAATAATTAGTCTTTAGTACGTCTGTTGATTATCAAAAAAATGGTAGCAAAAAGACCGCTCATTCTATAAGTGTTTGTACCCCTACAAACCCTACGGAAGGTGAGACGGTCTTATGAACCATTGTACAATGTTTGTCTCTAATCTTTAATCTCTTGTTCCTAACGAGGAGATTCAACATCTCGGACATACTCTGGATATGATTTCAACAGACGCCTGTTTACACAAATGGATTTCGTACGCCCAACTTGAATAAAAGACATGATTTTATCGGTATTCAATTATCTATGGCGTCTCCAATCACGACCAGATTCTCATTTATTCGATTCTCATACGTTTAACTACATATCCGTCGTTTTCAAGTGCACTCTTGTATAGCTGAGTATCTACTTTATGAAAAGAAGTCCATCCGGATGCTTCTAGCAACTCCCTCGTATTTCTTTTAAACTCCACCATGGTCACCTCCTTATTAGCATGAGCGATTCAATCTATAGACAACTGAAACTGGATATTGTTTTTACAAAACGTTGCTATCAAATCTTGATCGTCGAATTCACAATGAATATACAATGAATGAGGCAACTATTTTTTGATCTTCTTGAAACCCCACCCACCATCTCGCTCATCTAATATACGTCAATGTGAAAGGGGGGCGATCGGTGGACGCAGCTCAGCAATTCAAGAAGGCGCAAAGAGGCTACATGGCTGCCTTTGAGCACCTGATTCACGCGCACAAGACCGTCATGTATCGGGTAGCTAAAACGATCCTTGCGAGCGATGCGGATTGCGAAGACGCCATTCAGGAAGCCATTATTAAGGCGTTCAAGCACATCGGCACGTTAAGGGAGCCGGCCTACTTCAAACCTTGGCTGCTTCGGATCTTAATCAATGAATGCCATCAGATTCACCGGCGAATGAAGAAGGTCATCGAAATGAATGAATTCATGGAGCCTTACGCCAACGAGAGCGGATATGAAAATGTTGAGCTTAAGCAGTTGCTCGAGACGCTTCCCGAGGAAGATCGCAACCTGCTCAAGCTGTACCACATCGAGGATATCTCGATCAAGGATCTGGCCGAGCTGTATCGGAAGCCCGAGAACACGATTAAAACCTGGCTGCGCCGCGCGGTCACCTTATCGCAAGGGAAAGCAGGCGCACTGACCATTTTGGATGAGAAACGTGAAAATAACCAAATGACGCTCACCTATGAAGTGTCGGGCGCCCGTATCTTTGATCAGGTGCAACACATCTGGCTCGAAGACGGCAAAGGCAACCGATACGACAAGGAAAACGGCACGATTCGCAGGGAAGGCGGCAACAGGTATCAAGTTACTTTTTCAAATATAAGCGATGTCGATGCGCTATACATTTGCACCTATCAGTTAAACGTGCATTATCTGAAGGAGCTTGAGGTTACGGTGGATTTAGCGAAGTGATATTGCGGCAGCCTGTCAGAAGGATCGGCTGCTTTTTTCAATTGAAGTTTTGGGGAGGATTGCGCCATTGTTTCACGAATTTTCATGGATGAGACCATGAACGCGAGAAGGGGACATTGAGGTGGGTATTGAAGCAGTTCTCATTGGAGCCGAACTCTTTTGCGTAACTTTTGTTCGCGATTATGTTCAATTCGGATTTCATTGCAAATCGGAAGATGCAAGCTTAAGTGCTTATACATTACCAAAGGTTACGGTAAAAGGTAAACAGTATGCTTTTGCAGATATCGGCTATCGGGATGCCCTGTGTGGGCTCATTAACCAAACTGTAGAGGCTGTTTCTATAATGGCCGGTATATCGATAAAAATAAAGTTTAAAAATAGTGATGAACTGCTCATTAAACTTACTGATACAGAACATAAAACACTTGTTGAATTTGCTCAGTTTCAATGCGGGGATATCGTTCAAGTATGGAATTAAAATGTAAACGTTATGAGCCTTCAAAAATGTAAAGTAAAGCGAGAAGCATGAAAATAGGTTGAGGTGAAATTTATTTATTACTATATCAGCATCCATTCTGATGACTATACAAGAAAAGTAGAATCCAGCGTTTTGGAACAATTCTTGATTAGCAGCTTGGGTTTCAACAAGACGAGTCACCTACGATTTTGGAAAGAAATCAGTGGAGAACGTATTTATGTCAAAGGCATTTCCGCTGAATTAAATGGTAATTATGCGATCGACACCCAAGATGGGGTCAAAGAAGTCAATTTAATTGAAATTGATTTGCCACGATCTATTGATAACATTCTTGAGCTAGCCATAACAGGGATTGCTGTCCGTATTGCGAAGGAGTTTTCTTGGATCATTGACGAAGATCATGGCTTAGACTAACGAGAATTGAGCTCAGCGGTACGAAACGTGTCCTTTTGCTTCGCTGTATTTTCGATCAGGATGACGCCCAAGTTGTTTCTCGTAATCTTGGATGGCCGTCACCGGGAAGGAGCTTGATGTTGCGATAGATTTAGCTCAATAAGAAAGATAGCTGAGCCTGAACATGAGCAATCCATGAGAAGCCCGGCCTCCTTTGGGATGATAAGATGTTGTTGAATGACGAAGCCTGCCGGGTGCCGCCGGCGGGCCGTTCAACCAACGGTCACGAAAATGGGAGGCGTTATTGAAATGGCTAAACTAATCTATCCCATTAACCTATCCTTGGACGGCTACATGGAGGATGAGCGCGGCGATCTCGATTGGTCGATCTCCGATGACGAGACCTATGCGTTCTGGACCGGCTTCCAGCGGACGATCGGTACCTACCTGTACGGGCGACGGATGTACGAGTCGATGGTGTACTGGGAGACGGCGCACGTCGGCGACGACGAACCGGAGGACAAAGCGCGGGAATTCGCGCAGATCTGGCGGGCGGCCGATAAGATCGTTTATTCCGGGACCCTTCCGGCGGCAACAAGCGCCAAGACGAAGGTTGAACGTGAATTCGATCCCGATGCGATCCGGAGGCTGAAGGCGTCATCGGAAGCCGACATGACGATCGGCGGCCCCGAGCTTGCTGGACAAGCCATGCGCGCGGGACTGATCGACGAGTGCCATCTGCTTCTTAATCCGATCGTCTTAGGCGGAGGCAAGCCAGCATTGCCCGACAACCTCCGCATGCAGCTCGAGCTGCTTAGTGAGCGCCGTTTCCGAAGCGGCGTCATCCATTTCCATTATCGCGTGATCGTTTGACCGCCAGCTCAGCGACAATAAGCTGCCGGCAGATCGGCAGCTTGTTGCGTGAATGGTCACTTAACGGAAGGAAAAAAGATTAGAATAGACTGATCAACTTCGCCCCAAGTATGGCTACGGTCAATCGGGAGGATACCAATTGCGTGCCGTTCCACGTCAGTAGGTTCTCGACATATCCTAACGTATCGGCATTCGTCGTGCCAATAATGCGTTGAAGCGCAAGCAAATCGTATCCCACGCCTCTTTCGTTTGCCACGATCGGATACAGTCCGCCCAGAGCAAGAACCTCGCCCTGGACAGGCTGTTTCAGCTTGCCGTCGTCGTCGTAATACTGCGATAAATAGTCGTAGCCTTTATTGCTGATGTCTATCGTAAATAGTACGTCAAGCTGAGGACTCGATACGCTCACCTTGTAGAAGTCCTCATAATTCACGTTAAACTTGTACGCCTCGTTATATTTTTCAACGTCAAACATCTCGTGAAGAACATGGTTCTTAAAGGAATACAAATAAAAAATGCCGTACCCGCCGCTCCCTCCGGTATCGATGCTTACTAAGATGTCCTTCACGTTGTCCTTAGAAAAATCTCCAAGGAAGAGCCTAGCGTTGTACCCCGCGTTGTTCGGAAGATTGACCGCCGTGCTCCGGTTCGAATGTCCGTCTTGAATGATAAGCGTTATGTGATCTGCGAAGGGACCATCCGATTGATTGCCGTATAAATACACGTTATCGATGATTCCGTCCCGGTTGACGTCTCCTTGCTTCACATCGAGCAGCACAATGCTTCGTAAATGCGCGTGATACATTCGAACATCCCCTATCCGCAGTCGAATCCCCTATGCCTACAAATATGTAGGTCGATACCTAGCGGATTGTGTAGATGCCCAGGATAAATTGAATTTCTGCAGAAGAGCGCGGTTTATGCGCTCTCGGATAATACGACCTGCCGGCGATCGGCAGGTTGTATTATTCCGCGCCTTACAAAACTGCAAGGTAGATGTAAGGCAAATCGATAGCTCAGGCCCGCCCGCTCGGATAAAATTGGAAGGCAACATACCAATTTATTTTAAAGGAGCATCGGAATGCGGCTGTTTGAGCTGTTGCTTTTTTTGTCCGACATCGGCTTGTTCGCGCTAACCGTCTTTTTAAAAAAAGGACGCCGCAGAATGCCTGTATTCGTCGCAAGCGGGATCGCCATGCTGTTGCTGGTCGTTCATGGGACGGTGGAAGGCTACAGGGTTCAGCTGATATTCCCCTACTGCCTGACCATTCTTTTTTTAGCCATTTCAGGTTATCGCTATTTTAGTAAAAGTGGTCCGAAAAAAATCCCGCGATTCGTCACGGGCTTAGCTTACGCCGCTATAGCAATCATGCTGGTCGTGACGGCAGGTCTCCTGTATGCTTTTCCTGTATTTAAACTGCCTGCTCCGACAGGCGAATTTAAGGTAGCCACGCAGACGTTTCATTTCGTGGACACCCATCGGGAAGAGAATTTCGACCCATCCAGAGACGGGAACAGAGAATTGATGGTGCAGGTCTGGTATCCGGCTCAAGCCGGCAACGGCAAGTACGCCCCCTTTATTCCCGACACCCGGATTTTACGTTACATGGCCTCGAATTACGGCCTTCCCGGGTTTACGCTTCAACACCTGAAGTACGTATCCAGTCATGCCTATTCGGGGGCCGAAGTCTCTTCGGCACAAGCTTCCTACCCGCTGATCCTGGCGAATCCCGGCTTCGGCTCCTCCAGGTTCCTCCACACGTCGCAAGCGGAAAATCTCGCGAGTCACGGCTATATCGTGGCGGCGATCGACCACACGTACAATACGTTCGCAACCGAGTTTCCGGACGGCCGGATCACGACCAGCAATACCAACGATTTATTCTCGCCCAACCATGATTATCGGACAGAGAGTGGCAATCGCGACAAGCTGGGAAAAGTGTTGACCGACGATGTGGCGTTTGTGCTGGACCAATTCGAGCTCGTCCAATCGGGGCAGATTCCAAGCCGACTTAAAGGAAAGATGGATCTCGGCCATGTCGGGGTATTCGGTCATTCCATCGGTGGAGCGACGGCCTATGACGCTGCTTACGATCCGCGGATCGCGGTTGGAATCGACTTGGATGGCGCGCTTTATCGGCTACGTGACAGAGAGGGTTTGCAAAAGCCGTTTTTGTTTATCAACTCGCAAAGCGAATTCGACAGATTAAAGAAGGTGATGGATAACCATATTTACACGGATGCTGAGCTTAAACGGATGGGCAACACCAGAGCGTGGATGGATCAAGTAACGGAAGACAAAAAGCTGGAGCTTGAACGGATGCGCGAAACGGTGGCTTCAGGAGGGCAATTCCTCTATATCGACCGTACGGAGCATTTGAATTTTACCGGCGTCCAATACCTCTCTCCGGTATTCAAACTGCTGGGCGTTACGGGAAAGATCGCGCCAGATCGGGCGAACGCCGTTATTAACGCCTATATGCTGGACTTCTTCGATAGATATCTCAAAAATCAAGGCGGGAGCTTGATGAACGGACCGGATAGCCGCTACCCGGAGGTGAAGATTGTAACCTCGTTATTATAAATGCGGATCTTTATCGGACATAAAAAAAAGGGATGAAGCAGGCGCACCTCCGATGCATCCCGTACTTCATCCCGGCGATCCGCAAAATGAATCGCGATTCGCCTCGCTCACCCCAACTGTTCGTCAACGCCTGCCGCTGAACCGTTGGATCGCTTCCTCGGTCACCGGCGTGAAGAGGTTGATCAGGTTGCCGTCGGGATCGCGAAACAGTATGGCGCGGTTCCCCCAGGGCATCGTCGTCGGTTCCTTAACCCACGCGTCGACAAGCGGCTTCAAGCGTTCGTATTCGGCATCGACATCGTCGACGCGGAACTCGATGATGACCGTGCGATTGTCGGCCGCCACCGCGGAACCGGCGCCGAACAGCTGCACCGTCTGGGAGTGCCCGATCGCGAGGGTGCAAGATGGCAAGACGAATTCGGCAAAGACGGGTGCGGGGCGTTCAGCCGATACGTCCAGGACCTTCTCGTAGAACGCGACGAGTCGATCCACGTCGTCCGTAATGATGCGTACAGAAGCAAAATTCACGAGATTCCCTCCTTTTTGGAATACAGAATGCAGACCCGCATCTTATCATTTTTGGCCAAAATACTTTGCATGTAGTCCCACTCCTTAACGGTTATTTAATCGAAGTATATTAAAAGGCCGCTGACAACAGACTGTCAGTAGTTTGAGGTTTCCCTCAGCCAAACCATCCGCCCACGCGCAAACATAGACAAAGAAGCCCACCCATGGGGTCGGCTTCTTCGTCTTTACAGGTTTTTACGCGGCTTTACACGCAGTTCCCGTTCATTCGGCGGCCATCGCATCTGCCTTCGTCGCATGGATCGTGCCGAACGGATGCTGCGGCGGCGCATAAATGACGTAAACCTGGAGCGGCTCGCTGCCGGTATTGGTCACATTATGCCAGGTGCCGGCCGGAACCATGATCGCATCGCCCGCCGCGGCCGCCACCTGGTAATCCAGCCGGTCCTTCGTTTTCCCCATCTGAACCAAGCCTTGCCCCGCTTCGATCCGAATGAACTGATCCGTGTGCGGGTGCACCTCGAGTCCGATATCGCTGCCCGCGGGAATGCTCATCACGGTCACCTGGAAGTGCGCTCCCGTCCATAGGGCGGTCCGGAACGTATCGTTTTGCTCCGCCGCCTTTTCTATGTTGATGACCAGCGGTTGCTTGCCGTAATCCTTGATGGCCGTCCCGGCTGCGGGCTGCGAGCTGAACCGCTCATCGTAGTAAGAAAGAGAATATACAGGCGCATACCCTGCGGCGTAATAAGGGTAACCGCCGTTGCGGTACGGCTGCTGGTACAACTGCCAGACATAATAGGAGTACGCAAGGTTCTGATAGGCTTGGGGCAAAGCTTGCATCCGATTCATCCCTCCACTCGAATACCCCATTCTATGGTCCGGCATGGGTAAACGTACCTTGCTTAAAACCCGGTTGCCATTTTCCGGATTAACTAGATCCTGGTGACACTGTCAGTTACTATAAAGGTGGAGGTGAAGGTCCCGTGTCAAAAAGAATTAAAAAAATCGTGCTTACGGTTGTCGTCGTCCTATGCGTCTACTTTTTATTTTTTCCTTCCATAACGCCTCAATTAGCGGTAAGAAAGCAATTATTGATTTCTTTCCATCCGATTAAAGCCGTCACTTCCGAAGTGCTGCAAGGAAAAATCAAAAACGACCCGAAGTATGGGAACCTCTATGAGGTAGCCGATCCTGATATCACCGAATCATTTATATATGTGAAAAAATCAGGGTTCGGTTGGCGGGTGACCTCGGTCGGTTCGGCGCCGTAAAAAACAGCAACAGCGCGCAAAAATCCCCCGAACGGAAAACCGTTCAAGGGGATTCGCTGTCAGGCGGGAACGCGAGGCCGGGAGCGCTTCGCGATTAAGTCCCGAGTATTCGCTTCCGATTCAACACCGCCGCATTCGGCGGACCGTAATCGTGCATGACGTCGATCTTCGAGATCTCGTCGTCGTATACCTTGAACGAGCGGATGGCCGAATACGAATCGATCTCGGTGACATACACTTTGCCGTCGAAGTACGACATGTAATAAGGTACGCCCTTGAAGCCCATTTTCGTATACAGGTCCTCGGCGGTGCTAAAATCGGACAAGTCCTTCAGGCGAATGAACTGGTTCGAATACACCGTGATGTAGTAATACGAGCCGATCTTCTTCAGGTCGTTCATCGCGCGGTAGCCTTCCGGCACGTCGTACTTCTGCTGCAGAGCGAAGGTACCGTCCTTGTAGTTGGCCGCCAGAATCTGGTTCGGTCCGCTCACGAAATACATGAGGCCGTCGATAATCGAGAACGATCGGACGTAGGCCGCCTCCAGGTATGGGAGGTTTTTCTTGCTGTCGATCACGACATGGCCGTTCTTGACCGACAAGGTGTACATGTTCTGCGTGTCCGAGGTGAGGACGTAGAACTTCTGAGTAGCGGGGTCGTAAATGGTCCGATGCGGCCGGCTCTTGATATCGCTAATGGTCTGCGTTTTGACAAAGCCCTTGGTGGTCAGCGTGTAGACGAACAGGCGATCCCGGCCGGTGTCTTCGGCGATGAAGATGGTGCCGTTGCCCGCGATGGAGTGCGGAGCGGCTATGTAATCGTCAAGTACCTGCCATTGACTGATCGGAAGCTTAACGTCTCTGCTATAGAGAATTCGATGATTCCAGGAATCGGTGATGAAGTAGAGTCCCGAGATCTTGGTGATGAACATCGGAGAGTATAATCGGTCTGCATAGGTGGCGGTGGCGGCGTTCGTCGGCGTCGACTGGAAGACAAGCGCGATCAAGAACACGAGTATCGTCATACGCAATCCTGCTTTTCTCAAAATATCCCTTCCCCTCTAGTAGATGGTCATCCAATATATAACCGCAAACGACCTGTTTCGTAACAGGGGAGGACAATCTGGGACAAATTCTTGTATTGACCGATGCCTCCTTCCATCCCTTGACGAAAAACAAAGAACAAACGGGACAAAGCAGAGACCTTCCCGCTTCATCCCGTTTGCTATTTTTCTAGAGATTCATATCATCTTTTTGCGGTGCGCGTCAAATCTAGATCAGCGCGATCGCCAGCAACGTAAATAACGACAGCGCGACGATGCCGGCTCCCCAGCCGCCGTATCCGCCATAGCCGATTCCCCATGCGGACAACGTTAAGTCGCCCTTGGCAGGCTTCAGGTACAGATTATCCCAGTCCACGCCCACGATGGTACCCTCAAGGGCTCCATTATGCGTGTTCACGCGCACTCTGCGGTTTTGATGCTGGACGCAGAATTCGTACATTCCCATCGGTTCCCAACCTCCCTATACGTAAGCCGGCAAGGCTAATACCAGCGTATGAGAGAGGTCCGCGCCATGATTGGATAGATAGAGAAATGTGCGGTTGTCCAAGGCATGGTTGAACGGCATCCGTTATTTCTCCCGAATCCAAACCGTCATCTCGCCCGGCGCCCGATTCCCCCAGTAAGCGTAGGGAACCGCCGTGATCTCTACGCTGCTCTTCCCTCGGGCGACAGGCCTGTACAGCTCGCCTCCCCATGAAAGCTCCGAACGCAGCCCTGCTCCGGTCAGGACGACGGTGCCGCCGAGCAGGTCTTCCCGATATTCCGCGGTGAACTCGGCCTCCTCGGCCAGGCAAATATCCGTGAGGTCGGCGCCGTTGTCGACTTCCTCCAGGCAATAAACGATCGGACCGTATTGTAAAGCGACTTTGCCGGCGTTCTCGTGCACCTTGGGATTGGACTCGATCCGCTCGACGGCCATCGGGAAATTCAGCCGGATCTCATCGCCGTCCGCCCACGCTCTGCGAAGACGCGCATAGCCGCGCGCGACGATCGCGTCCAGCGCCACGAACTCGCCGTTCACCTGGATGCTGGGCTGCCTGCACCAAGCAGGGATTCGAAAAGCTAACGTGCAACCGGTCGGCGCATCGGCCTGCACGCGAATCTGAATTGTGCCGTCCCACGGATAACGCGTATCGGTGCGCAAGATGATCTTCTGTCCCTGGACATGGAAGCTGCTCTCATTGGAGCCGTACAGATGCATGGCGATCTCCGCTTCCTCTTGCGTAAAGAAATAAGTATCCAGGGACGCGAGCAGCCTCGCGATATTAGGCGGGCAACAAGCGCAGCCGAACCAGGCCACGCGCTCGGTTTTGACGTGCTGCATATCGTAACGGTATTGCGCGACGGCAGGATGCACCTCCAGCGGATTCACGTAGAAATAACGGGTTCCGTCCAACGACATGCCGCTCAGCACCCCGTTGTAGAGGACGCGCTCCATGACGTCTCCGAATCGGCTGTCCATCTCGAGCCGGAGCATTCTGGATGCCAGCATGACCAGTCCGATGGACGCGCAAGTCTCGGTATACGCCGTATCGTTGGGCAGATCGTAGTCGAGCGTGAAGCGTTCGCCATGGCCTTGCGAGCCGAGCCCCCCGGTAATATACATCCGCTTGGAGGTCATATGATCCCATAGCTTGCGCAGCGCCGCGGTCAGCGTATCGTCGCCGTAAGCGATCGCCAGATCCGCCATGGCCGCGTACAGATACATGGCCCGCACGGAATGTCCCTCCGCCGTTTCCTGCTCTCTCACCGGCGCGTGCGCCTGATGGTAATCCAGGTCGAACCAGCGGTCCTTGAATTGGTAACCGAATCCAGGGTCGTCCTTGAGAAAGCTCGGTTGTGTGCCCCGCTCCTCGATGAAGTGTCGGCTTAGGTTCAAATACCGTTCCTCCAGCGTCGCACGGTACAGCTTGGCTAGCGCAAGCTCGATCTCCTCATGCCCGCAATACAAATGCCGCCGATCCGACGACGGCCCCATGACCCGGTCGATATAATCCGCGTAGCGGCACATGATGTCCAAAAAAGCCCGCTTGCGCGTCGATTCGTAATACGCCACCGCCGCCTCGATCAGATGACCGGCGCAGTAGAGCTCATGCCCGAACGCAAAATCCGTCCACCGTCGTTCGGGTTCGGCGACCGAGAAGTACGTATTCAAGTACCCGTCAGGCCGCTGGGCTCTCCCGATCAAGTCAACGACCGCGTCGATGACGCCTTCGAGCTGCGGATTCCGAAAATGACGCAGGCTGTAAGCGGCAGCCTCGATCCATTTGGCCACGTCGCTGTCTTGAAATACCATGCCGTAAAACGTGCCTGTCTGCTCGCCCGCAGCGATGCGGAAGTTTTCTACGGCATGACTGGGCTCGGCGCCTTCGATCTCATCGTTCAACGCGCTCCACTGATAAGGAATCGTGGCGAGGGCGTTCTGTCGAACCTTGGGCTGCCAAAACTGATCGCTAAGTCTAACCTGCATGTCGATCTCTCCTTCAATGGGACAACAATGGGACAGGGCGATAGGAGGCGCGAGCTCGGACTAACTTTTCATGCCGGTCAGCGTGATGCCCTCTACGAAATACTTTTGGCCGACGAGATAGAAAATGACGCCGGGGGCAAAGGACATGCACGTGGCCGCCATCGTCAGCGACCAGTCCTGCTTCAATTGACCTCTGAAGTTGGTCAGCCCGAGCGCGATCGTGTATTTGTCGCTGGCGTTAATGTAAATCATCTGTTGGAGCAAATCGTTCCATAGCCCGATGAAGATGAACAAGGCGACGACGATCATGGCCGGCCGGATCGCCGGCATGATGATGCTGAACAAAATGCGGAAGTAGCCGGCGCCGTCGATCGTCGCCGCTTGATCGAGCTCTCTTGGGATCGAGACGATAAACTGCCGGATCAAAAAGATATTAAAAGCGCCGCCGCCGCAAAAATACGGCAGAATCAAGGGCAGATAGCTGTCATGGAGTCCCAAGCCTCGCGTCCACCCGATGTACAGCGGAATGAGCGTTACCATGGCAGGCAGCAGCATCGAACCGACGCATAGCGCCCAGATCACCTTTTTCCCGCGAAACCGCAATCTGGCGAAGGCATATCCGCACAAGGTGGCCGTAAAGGTCCCTGCCAGACAGGAAGGAACGATAATGATCATCGTGTTCGACAAGTACTTCCAGAACTTGAATATCTCCAGCGTTTTCCTGTAGTTGGAAAACAGCCAGTCTGCCGGCAGCAGCGAGGGCGGATATTTATAGATCTCCGCGTTCGTCATGAGCGACGTCCGGAAGATCCACCAGATCGGGAACAGCACGAGTACGGCAAATAAAACGACGACGACCAACGTTATGAGGTTTGCCGTCCGATCCTTGCGTTTCTTGCTCTTGAGCCTTCCGTATGCCGCCTCGCTCATTTGTCGTCGTCGCCTCCTTCGTCGAAAATCCATCCTTTGGACGTCTTGAACAGCACGCCGGTGAACGCCGCAAGTATCGCAAAAATGATAAACGTCGTCGCGCAGGCGTAGCCCAGCTTGTAGTTGACGAAGGCTTGATCGTACATCAGATAAGTCATGAAGCGCGAGGCATTGCCGGGTCCGCCATTGGTCAACGAGAGCGCGGGGGTAACTACCTGGAGGTTGGCGATCAAGCTCATCAGCAGGTTGTAAAAAATAATCGGCGTCATGCAGGGCAGCGTGATATGCCGGAAGCGCGCCCATCCGTTCGCGCCATCCATCTCGGCGGCCTCATGGTAGACGCTCGGTACATTTTGAAGTCCGGCCAGGAAAATGACGATCAGGTTGCCGGCCAGCCAGACGGAGATCAAGGAAAGCGAAGGAACGACATGGCTCGAGTCCGCGATAAACAGCACCTTGTGCAAGCCGACTTCGGAGAGCAGGTAGTTAAAAAAGCCGAAGTTCGCCTCGTAAAGCCAGGACCAACCGACGTAGATGGCGGCAGCCGGCAGCACGTAGGGCACATAAAAGACGGCTCTGAAAAAGCCTCTTGCCGGAATCTTGCGATTGAGCAGCATGGCGACAAATAAGGAATAAATCATGCTGCCGGCCACGGATAACGCGGCAAAGTAGATCGTCGCGATAATGGAATCTTTGATATACGGGTCCGAGGTAAACAGCCTGCTATAGTTGCCGAAGCCGATAAACTTGGGCGCGGACAGACCTGTCCAATTCGTCAGGCTGATGCCGAACACGCTAAGCAGCGGCACGTAAGTAAGAAAGATCAGGCCGATGAAGGCGGGGATCAGGCAAATATAAGCGACGCGCGCCTCGGCTGAATAGATTCGGGAACGTCGTTTGACCGATTTGTTGATGGTGTCCATAGCTCGCTCCCCACCTCATGTTTAAAGGATGACCGCCGCCTGCGCGAACCCGGCGGTCATCCTATTTATCTCTTATTTGCTGCCGGTATGCGCGGCCTTGAGCGCGTCTAGATTTTTGGCGATCGCGTCCTTGGCGGTCGTCTTGCCGGTCCATACGTCTCCCAGAATCGAGCCGAGCAAGGTGTTGAAGTCCGTGGTGTGATTCGTGTAGAACCAGGAGGCCGGTCTCGCGGCGGACGACTGTGCGTAGTCGACGACTGCGGACTTGTATTCTTCGTAAGGCGGGAAGTTCGGATTGTCGACCCATTTGTGGGTAAGGGTTTCGTCCTTATACCACTTCTCGAGCGTCGGCATCCAGATGCCCGAGCTGATCAATCCCCAGTTGTTTTCTTCGGAGTTATACCATTTGAGCCATTCCATCGCTTCTGCCGGATGCTTGGTCTGGGAGAATACGACGTTGGCGCCGCCCGTGTTGAGCGTCACTTTATCCTTCATGTAAGGCAGCACGGCAACGCCGTATTTGAGGCCGCCTTCCTTGGCCGTGTTCAGGCTGGTGCCCACGTTCCAGGCGCCGTTCGTTGCCATGGCGACCGTGCCCGCGATAATGGTGCGCTGGATGCCGTCGTCGGTCTGGCCGACGGACAGCGGCGCGACATGATCCTTGAGGTACAGATCCGCGACGCGCTGGATCGCTTCGGCGCTGGCGTCTTCCCCGATTTTCACCTCTGTGCCGTCTGCGGAATAGAAGCCGCCGCCGTTGCTGAGCGTCCACGTCTCGAGCTGCCAAGGCAGGTTTTCGACGGATGCGCCATATTGCACGATGCCGTCCTTATCGAAGCCGTCTTCGCCGGGATGCTTGCCTTTCTTGTCGTTCGTCAGCTTCTTGGCCGCCGCTACGAATTCGTCCCAGGTCCATGCCTTATCGAGCGCGGATGGCGGGTAGGCCACGCCGGCTTTGTCGAACATGTCTTTGTTGTAATAGAGAAGGAGCACTTCGTTGGCGGCCGCGTAGGCGACCGTCTTGCCTTGATATTTGTAAGCCAGGCTGTCCAGCGGCTTGCTGTCGCTGCCCTCGTACATGGAACTTACGTCGTTCAGCATGCCGTCGGAGGACCACTGGATGACGCCGTCTTCCTTGAGCATCCCCGTGTCCGGCAGCTGATTGCCCGTTGCCTGCGTATTGAGCTTCGTCATGTAGTTCTCCCAAGGAATCGCGACCACTTCGACTTCGATCTTGTCCTGGGAGGCGTTGAATTTGTCCGCGATCTTCTGCGTGACGCTGCCTTCCTCCGCGCTGCCCCACATCGAATACGTAATCTTGACCTTCTTCGTCTTGGCGGGCGCCGTCTCGGCCGCTTTGGTGCTGGCGCCTCCCGTTGCTGCCGGCGATGATGCGTCTGTCTTGTTGTTGTCATTGCTCCCGCAGCCCACGGCACTCATTGCCATTGCTGCCAGGAGAACGCCTGCCCCAAGCTTCTTTCCTGTGTTCATTGCCCCACTCTCCCTTTAATATTCGCATCATGACTGCCTTACCGTTCGATTGATTAGCCCGGGAGACCCAAGCGAATGCGTCAAACGTCGAG
The DNA here is from genome assembly GCF_042649185.1 of Cohnella sp. GCM10012308. Taxonomy (NCBI): domain Bacteria; kingdom Bacillati; phylum Bacillota; class Bacilli; order Caryophanales; family Paenibacillaceae; genus Cohnella; species Cohnella sp. GCM10012308. The sequence goes on along the minus strand of NZ_JBHRYU010000014.1, from coordinate 92,566 downwards.
CGCCCGCCTGCTTCAAGCCCGCAAGCTTTGTTCGCCTGTTTTGCAAGCAGAATTTGGTAAGCGCTTTAATCGTATTGTGACATGAGTGAACCTCAAAATAAACAAATTAATCCAACCTAATTTTTAATAATTTCAACCTTTTATCTTTTTATAACGAGAGTCATCAAGTATCATAAATTATGAAACGTCTTCCAGTTCAATACGATCGATATGATGTTTGGGAGGAACGCGCATGGACACGGCAATCTTGCACTTCATCTCTCCGCCGATCCCTTATTTCGTAGACTTCGGTTATGCCAATTACGGCGTCGGGGATTCCCATATCGAGCGGAACGAGATCCGCGTCTTCGATCTGATCGTCGTCCGCAAAGGCGTGCTCCCCATCGGCGAGAACGGACAAGACCGGGAGATCCATGAAGGGGAAGCGTTTATTTTATTGCCCAATGGCCATCACTATGGCAGCGCGCCCTGCAAGACGGATACGGAGATCATCTGGATCCACTTCCAGACGTTCGGCAGCTGGCAAGTGTGCCTGGATATGGACGAGTGTATGGGCAACCAGATGGCCTTGATCGAGGAGCACAAGAAGCTGGCGTATCTCAATCACGCGGATGTCAGCTCTATATTCATACCGAAGCATATGAAACTTTCGGCAAAAGCGATGGAGGTGCTCGAGACGTTCTTCCAGCAGGCGCACGAGCCGCAATCGCTGCGGAACTGGAAGCGGCAGGCGACCTTCCAATCGTTCCTCCAGCATCTCAACCGCGAATCGTCCTCGTCCGCGAACAACACCTCGATCGAGCTCGCCGACCGGATCGAGCTGTTCATTAGACAAAATTATGCAAGCGATATCACGAACTCGGTGCTGCAGCAGAAAATGAACTACCACCCCAACTACCTGGCCAAAATGATGCTCAAAGTGTACGGCATGACGCCCATGAACTATCTCCAATACTACCGTCTCGAACAGTCCAAGCGGCTGCTGCTGCAGACGCCCTGGCCCATTGCTCGGATTGCGGAAGAGGTGGGGTTCCATCACGTGTCGCATTACTCGACGTTTTTTTCTAAGAAAGAGGGGCTGTCGCCGTCGGGGTTTCGAAGTAAGTTTGCGAAGAAGCATTAGTTGGGGCGGGGGCTCGGACGAGAGACTGCGCGAGAGGCTGCTGGAAATTAGGGCGGGAGGCTGGCGGACTGGGGCGGTGGCGCTCGATTGGCGGCGCAGTCGGGCCATGTGACGCTGTACAGCGTCTCTTTGCCTCGGTTGCCGACGCGGTCCGGCTATGTGACGCTGTACAGCGTCTCTTTGCCTCGAATGGCCGCGTGGGGCGGCCATGTGGCGCTGTACAGCGTCTCTTTGTCTCGGTTGGCGGCTTGGTCCGGCTATGTGACGCTGTACAGCGTCTCTTTGCCTCGCTTGCCGACGCGGTCCGGCTATTTAACGCTGTACAGCGTTACTTTGCCTCGATTGGCCGCGCGGGGCGGCTATGTAACGCTGTACAGCGTCTCTTTGCCTCGATTGGCCGCGCGGTCGGGCCATGTGACGCTGTACAGCGTCTCTTTGCCTCGATTGCCCGACGGTCCGGCTATGTAACGCTGTACAGCGTCTCTTTGCCTTGATTGGCCGCGCGGGGCGGCCATGTAACGCTGTACAGCGTCTCTTTGCCTCGATTGCCCGACGGTCCGGCTATGTAACGCTGTACAGCGTCTCTTTGCCTTGATTGGCCGCGCGGGGCGGCCATGTAACGCTGTACAGCGTCTCTTTGCCGCGGTTGGCCGCGCGATCCGGCTATGTAACGCTGTACAGCGTCTTTTTGCCTCGAATGGCCGCGCGGTCCGGCCATGTAACGCTGTCCAGCGTCTCTTTGCCTCGGTTGGACGCGCGGTGCGGCCGTGTGACGCTGCGCATAAAAAATCGCCGCCCGCTTCCATCGGAAGAGAGCGACGACGCTTTACTTTATAGCTTGTGACAATCTCTGGTTGAACTTGTCGATCCGCCCGCCCGTCTCGGCCAGCTTCTGCTTGCCGGTGTAGAACGGATGGGACGCGGAGCTGGTGTCGACCCGGATGACCGGGTACGTCTCCCCGTCTTCCCATACCATCGTTTCATTCGAGCTTCTCGTGGAGCCGCTCAGAAATTTGTAACCTGCGCCGGCGTCATAGAAGATAACCTGCTGAAACTTGGGGTGTATGCCGTCTCTCAACGTAATTCCTCCTTCATCTGGGTTTCGGCCCATTGCGCAGCTCACCTCACGAGGTGCGATGGTGCGTGTCGGCTGCCATCCTCGCTTCGGTCGCTAGCATCAAGCTGTCCAAAATATGCCTTGTGGGTCCGCCTCGACATGTTCAAGCTGGGATTCAAAATCGAAATGCGGCTCAATAACCTCGACTGCCTCCCACTCGCCCGCGCTGCTTTTCGCGCATACTTGCCACAACGACCGCTGCCGGCGAAATTGAACAATCGACACGCCCTGCCACCCGGCCGTATCCGGACGCTCCTCCGTCAAGGTCACGCCATTTTCGTCCCATCTGTAGGACAAGCGTACTGAGGAACGCATGTTGCGGGGCACCTTGAGCGCGATGTAGCCCTCCAATATTTTCTCGATCCTGCAGACTGTAAAGGTGTCCATCCATTTATCCTCCGCCTACGGCGCAAATCCCTACCAGCTTGCTTTTTTGACGCCCGGTATCTGACCCTTGTAAGCCAGCTCGCGAAACGCGATCCGCGACACCTTGAACTTCCGGAGGTACCCGTGCGGCCTGCCCGTTAGCTCGCAGCGGCTGTGCAATCTCGTTGGCGACGCGTCTCTCGGCAGTTTTTTCAGCCCTTCGTAATCCTTGTTTTCCTTCAGCTGCCTGCGGATTTCCGCATAACGCGCCACGGTCGCTTGCCGCTTGCGCTCTTTGACGACCTTCGATTTTTTAGCGATGACGAACACCCTCTCATCCCTTATTCACACGATTAGCGTCTGTAAAAATCGTAATTATTACGATGTAATCCCACAGCTGATTCATTCTGCACCCGACCATCTACTTCACCGCAAGCTGCGTCGAATCCTTTGCCGTATCCTTCCTTTGTCGCAATTCACCCTGGTCCGGTTTGTACTCGGCATACGAATCCTTCACATGGCTTTCGTGCAGCGGACGGTCCTCGATGATCGCCTTGCGCTTGGCCTTCAGCAAAATCTGCTCCATATCGGCATAGCTGCAGCCGCTAAGCAGCTCGCTCGCGCTCCGACCGACGCCGTCCTCCTGCGCAAACCCGCCGAGCAGCTGGCCGATATATTCGGCGCGCGTCAGCTCGTCCGGCATCCGATACGACATCTTCGTATCGAACCGCCGCCAGACGGCCTGATCCAGCTCCGTCTCCAGGTTCGTAGCCGCCATCAGCACGCTGTCCCCGTCGAACGCGTCCAGGCATTGCAGCAGCGTATTGACCACTCTCGCCATCTCCTTGACCTCATCGTTGTTGTCGCGCGTACGGGCGAGCGCGTCGAATTCATCCAGGAACAGCAAGCAGGGCGACGACTGAGCATGCTCGAAAATTTTGCGCACATTGCTCCCCGTCTCACCAAGATGGCTATGGATTATCGCATCCAGCCGCACGACGATCAAGGGAAGCGCTAGGCGCTCGGCGATATGATAGGCGGTCAGCGTTTTCCCCGTGCCGGGCGGACCGTACATCATAATCTTGTTAGGGATCGGCACCTCAAACTTCGCAAACTTCTCTTTCATCCCCAAAATGGCGATGAATTCCTCCACGATCTTCCGGTTGTGCGGCGGCAATACGATATGTCTTGCTTTTTTGGCGCATTCCTTGGGCGTATAATAGGTCGCCATGTCAATTCCCTTAGCCCGGGGAAGACGGACGGCTGCGTTGCTTTTGCTCATTTGCAGGCTGCTCCTCGGATTTAACGCGTCTCGCGGTGAAGCGTATGCCGCTTAAGCCTCGGGCAATACTTCATCAGTTCGATGCGGCCCGAATGCGTTCTTTTATTTTTGGAGGTCGTATAGTTCCTGTCTCCGGTCTCCGTACAAGCAAGCGTGACAATAACGCGCATGGGTCATTCTCCTTTAATCGTAATATTTACATATTAGGAAGATACCTTTTCCCCTTGCCTATGTCAAGGGGAGAAGATTGAGGACACTCAGGTGTCCGCTTCGAATACTATTCTTATATTTGGTCCCCCGTCGTCGCCGTCTCTTTCCTACGCTTGAGCGACACCGCAAAGCAAATCAGCAGCACGACGGCCGCAAGCGCATACGGCGCATTAATCTCGATGTCGAACAGCACGCCAGCGATGACCGGACCGAGGATGTTGCCAAGGCTCGTGAAGGCGGAATTCAATCCCGCTACGTAACCCTGCTGGTCTTTGGCCAGCTTGGACATCTGGGTGCTGACGGTGGGACGCAGAATATCGGTGGCTAGAAATACGACAAAGGTGACGGTGAAAATCAGCCAGAACTTGTGCACGAACAGCATCAGCAAGACGAAGATACCCGCTACGAGCAAGCAAGCTGTAATGATGCGCTTTTCTCCGAACCGGTTCAGCAGCCAGCTGAAGATCGTGAGCTGCACGACCGCGCCGGCGATCGAGCCGAACGTGATGACAAAGGCGATGTCCTTGGGATCGAAGCCGAACTTGTGATCTACGAACAGCGAGTAGATCGTCTCGAAGTTGGCGAGGCCGAACGACATGACGAAGACGATAATCAGGCTGAGAAAATAAGGCTCGCGGTACGAATACTGCAGTTGGGTAAGCAGCTTGCCGCGTTTTTCGACCATCTTTACTGGAACCTCGGTTGCCTTTCCTTTTGCCGGAAGAGATTCCTTAAGGAAAAATAACGTTACGAAGGCTGCGATCACGCCGCCTACCCCAGCCGCATAGAACGGCGCACGAATGCCGAACTCGGCGATATAACCGCCAAGGCCCGGACCGATGATAAATCCCGTCGTTATCGAAGCATTCACGTAACCCATCCCGGCTGCCCGTTCCTCGTCCGTCGTAATATCCGCCGCATACGCCATGACGGCCGGCATAATCATCGCCGCGCTAAGACCGCCGAGCGCCCGCGACACGAACATCAGCAACGGCGATTGCGCGATGCCGAACAAGCCTTCGGATACGGCGAACACGAACATGCCGATGACGATCATCCGTTTGCGTCCCACCGTATCGGCCATGCGTCCGGCCAGCGGGGAGAATACGAACTGCGCGAGCGAGAATACCGCGATCATCAGCCCCATGAGGCTGCCGCTCACGCCCAGCTCGTTCATAAAGCTCGGCATGATTGGAATAATAAGACCGATGCCGGTGAATACCAGAAACAAGTTCAGCATCAAAATAAGCAGCGCGCCCTGTTGTTTTAGCAAGATAGCCATTTCTAAAGTCCTCCAAGTTCCTATCACGGATACTGAATATTCATTCTAGATGTGGGCAAAAAAAAGGAAAAGCGGCGGCTATGCAATTCCATGCAGGAACACGTCCACCGCCAGGCGATAGGCAGTGAGCGCCGTTTCTCGGTCCATGCGCCGGGTATGCTGGCTGAGCCCGAACATCAGGCTGTCCAGAATGATGGCCAGTCCGGTTACGTCCGCTGCCTTGAATTCCCCGGCGTCGATGCCCCGCTGCAGCAGCTGCTTGTTGAAGTTAACATACCCTTTCACCATCTGCTGGATCCGTTCCTCCACTTCCGAGCCTTTCTCGGCGTTGTTGAAGAACTCGTCGATCGCCTTGGTCAGCGGATGATTGATCTGATCGAGCGCCAGATGCTCGGCCACGCCGTACAGCTTGTCGGCCGTCGTCGTATAGAGCGCCTCCTTCGCGAGCCACGTTTCCTCCCACTCCCGGTCCCATTCCTCGATCAGATACAGGAAGAGCCCTTCCTTGCTCTTGAAGTGGTAATAAATATTGCCCGCGCTGCACCCGGTCGCCTTCACGATCTCCTCGATCGCGGTCGCTTTATAGCCTTTTTTGATAAAAAGCGCCTTGGACGCCTCTGCGATTTTCTTTTTAGTTTGCTCGGTTTGGAGTTGTTTTTTGTTGATGGGGATCACCTCGAATGCGATGTGGTGCTGGGATGTTGAGATACTGAATGATTATTCAGTATTATAGCGTGCTTAAAAATACTTTGCAACGGTTCAAGCAAAAGAGAGAAACAATCACTCCTCTTCCCCGGAATGATAGGGTGAAGTCCAAGGTTCCGCAAACAAGCCGGATTTAATGATTTTACTGATTACGGCGGAGCACGCTAAGTCACTGCCGATGTACATATAATAGTCGTATCCAAAATGGACGAACAACTTGTCGCCCGCAATAAGTTTAAACCATAAATCTTCTCGTAAAGCCAGCCTGCTTAATGAGCCGCTGTAGGGTGCATTGGGCTTAGCTATATCAGAGATCGAAGTCCAATCGTTTTTTTGGTATCGTCCCCACGCATCGCGATTTTGTGGATCGTACTTCGTTATTCTCCATTGATAGTTGTATGGCAAGGTTAACCCCTCACGTTCTTCTGCCTTTCAAATAAATGAAGGCCATATGCGTTGATTTTTCTAATGCAAAATACAACACAAGCTGAATACATGCTACTTCGATCAGCGCGCTTCCCAAGTAGAAGTCCAGACCTATCCAAAGGAAAACCCATGCCAGAAAAACCGCTAAAACAATTAAACAAAAAAGCTTGATAGTCATTTTAAAAAATAATCTTATATTTATAAATTTAGAGCTTACATAAGTTTGAATAGGAAGAACAAAAACAAAGAATAAAGGATATGCAAACAAAGCATAGATGTTTAGCGTCGTCATAGAGATTTGATCGTAATGATTCAAGAGAAGATAGCCCACGACATATACAGATATTAATCCTACAATCAATTTTCTCAATAAGAGACGCCCCTAAGTTTTTAGTTTTACCGGACGGTCGTTACCTTCTATCGTTTGGTTGATGGATTTAGCTCGTAATAGGTCTTCCCGTCGATTACTACTTTGCCGGCTTTAAAATTAGCATTTTCCGAGCTAAAGCTAGCACAATTGGGATCATTGGGATCCTGCTCAAGGTTCACCTGCAATTTCGAAGGTTTTTCCGGATAATAAGCAATTTGCTGCTCGGCCACAATCTTGTTATCGGATACAAATATGATTCCGCTCATCAGGTCTGTACTTCCGTGATATTCAAAGCCAAGCGCATGACTGACTTCCGGATTTGAGCTCCCGACTTGAAACACAACAACCTTATCCCATTTAAAATCAGTAATATCCCTCATTGAGATGCTACAGCTAGAAAGTTCGCCACATCTAAGGTCAATGCCTTTCATTATGGAGTCTGCTAACGAAATTGGAGCGCTGCAGCCTGCAATTAATAAAGTCATGGTTATCGCTGTGACTAATAAAAAATAATACGGCAACCTAAGCCTTCTTTTAAACATATGCCCCCGCCTCATCTCCACCGAACCGCATATTATAATTATATTAGAAATACGCTAATCCATAATCCCAGCATCGAAAACAGAAAGGATACCACGATGACGAGCACTCTATTCCTCATTCTTTTTCCTTTAGATAATCGCATGCTAATTGCTCCTGCAATGATCAAAAGAGGAATATAAGGCGCAATATCTCCTTTCACTTTATCTAAGTTATGGAGTTAATTATCATTCCATCCTTTTAGATGTCCCCGCCACCATATCGATTTCAAACTTCTCTTCCGATCGTTGAAGCTCTTTTGTTGTAACCAAGTCGTAATGGTCCCGCGTATCCGTTTTCTCTAATACAGCCCAATTATTAACCCGTTTGACTCCCAACCCCACGATTCGGTTGGTTTGAATTTCAACCGGGATCGTTTTAATCTTTCCGTCCGAAACGCGCTTCAGATATAATCTCGCCTTACTGTTTCTTTGAAATAGATTAATTAGTTCAAGTCGATATTCGTACTTGCCGTCTGTCGTGAATTTCATGGAATCGCTTGTTACCTTTTCGGACAACCAACCTTCCGTATGTACATTTCTCAACAACAAAACTGAAAGCGCAAGTAGCAGCATCATGCCCATCAGCGCTCCTGCTTGTTTTATCCCGCCAATGGGAGTCCAGCTTTTAAGCAGCAAAAATAAAAATATTACCGAAATGACCAAACAAGGAATACCTGAATAGACCAAAATAACAGTAGCTACTAAATCCAACGAACGTTGAAACCCGGCAGTTGTCCCTAATAAAAACCAAACGAACGAAAACAACCCGAACAATGAAGAGCTCCACCATAAGACCTTGGTCCATAACCGCACGCTCTTACAGCTCTCCTTTCCACCTTGTAGGCCTACATCAGCCCGACGCCGCCCTCCACTCCCGACTCAAGTATGCCATACAGGTGTCATCGTTGACAGCTTATGCTAAATAAGTCATTCCGGAAGTCGAGGTATGGGTGCCGGTTCGGAAAAGGTAAAAAGAAAAACCACATGGAGCCGATGCGCTCGCATGTGGTGAAGGTCATTCGCATTCATTCAAAAGTCACTTTTTAGAAGGAACCGCTTGGGGTTCAGTAACAGTAGCCTCTATTGCCGCCGGGGCTGCCGTCGCTTGCGGAACGGCATGTACGTCGTCAGCGGGAGCCGACTCGGCCAAGGGTTCAGTCGCTTGGGCAGCCATCGGTGATGCCGTCGCCGTTGGAACGGCATGCACTTCGTCGGAGGGAGCCTCAGATGCTTGCGCAGCGGCCGGAGCCGCTGTCGCATGCGGTTCGCCTGCGGAACTCGCTGCTGCTTCGCTTGCAGCAGCAACTGTCGGAGCTGGCCCCGTCACTGCCGCCCCGGCTGCAGCTGGAGCCGCCGTCGCCGTCTCCGCTTCAGATAGTGCCGCTTCTTCTTGGGCGACTACGGTCGGCGTATTGTCCGAAGCCCATACGGCCGCGGTCGTGCTGACCGCCGCAATCAAGAACACGGCGGACACGGTCAGAAACATCGTTTTCTTTTTCAACTTTTTTACGTTCAACATGAGCGTTAGTCTCCTTTTAAGCTGTTTACCGTCCCCCGATAAGGAAGCGCAGAACCGCATCGGTAAATTCCCCGAGCCTGCCACGACGTTAAGCAGCGTGCTGCCGTACCTTTTCCGCTCGGCATAGGACATGCCCACGACGACTTCCTCGTCGCAGGACAACTCGCTCCAGAGCTGAATCTCCTTGCGGAGCAGATGAACCAGCGGGTTATACCAATGCAAGGCGCCCACGACCAGCGCAAACGCCTTGATCCACAGGTCCTTCCGTTTCAGATGCATCAACTCGTGACGCAGTACCATGTCCAGGTCCACTTCCCTGCCAAGCGCTTGAGGAAGATAGATCGTCGGCTGCCGCAAACCCGCCAGTACGGGACTTCGAACGATAGAGCTGCCGGCGAGCGCGACTTCAATTTTTAGGCCTAGCTCTTCCTTTAGAAAGGATAGCCTTACGGCGGTCTCGCCACGATTCGTCAGATTGACGCTCGTACGGGACAGCGCAGCGGTAAACCTGCGATAATCGTACAGCTGCCGCGCCGCGAAACCGATCGCTCCGATCGCCCATATACTAAGGAGAATAAGGGCTGCAATGGCCGGAATGGTTCGCAAAGACACGAACGAGTCCGGTATGAAGCCTGCATGGGCGATGGACGGCGAATTATGCACGGTGGTCGTGGTCGTATGCGCGTCGATTAGCGGAAAAATCCACGAAATGCCGACGGCGACGGGTAGCAAGTATAACAAGATCGCGATTTTTTGAAGCCGATAACGCCACTTGGCAGGGAACATGTGAACAGGTATTTTTCGCAAAAACAAATTGCAGACGGTGACGACACTCCCGGCTACGGCCAGCGTAAACAGCAATTCAAGCATCGTGTTCATCGGCAGCACCTACTTTTCTGAAAACCATTTTTTCAGATCGGCGATGTCCTGATCCGACAACTTGTCGCCGTCGTACATGGCCGCAATCAGGTTTTTCACGGAGCCTTGGTACAACCCGTCCAGCACTTGCTGCGTCTCCAGCAGCTTGTAATCCTCGGGCGAGATGCGCGGCACGTACTTGTTGGTCCGTCCGTCCCTCGTCGCCTCAAGCGCGCCTTTCTCCACCAACCGCGATAAAAAGGTGGAGATGGTCTGCGCCTTCCACGCTCTTCCCTTTTGCGCAAACATATTCAATAATTCCGTGGAGGTGACCGGAGGCGTGCACGCCCAGATCGCTTCCATGAGCTCCATTTCCGTATCCGACAGCTTCTGAACCGGGGCCACTGGTAACACCTCATTCATCCGCCATGCGTCCATGACGGCATCTATTACTACACTACGTAGTAATAATAAACTACTACATTGCGTAGTAGGTAGTCAAGCGAGGCGTCGATAATGTAAAAATCCCCTACCGCACGGAACGCGTCCGACTGGAGGGGATGAAGTGACAGGCTTATTTAGTTTCGTAATATTCAGTTTCGTAAGATTACCTACGGGCGTGGGCCTCCGCAAAATCGCGCGCGCACTTCTCCATCAGCATGCAGAAGGAACGGTTGTGGCCGATCAGAAACGAAGAACAATCGTACCGGCCGCGCTCAGGTTCGAAAGTGACCAGCAAGCGCCGCGGCATATATGTCATCGCCGCCTGCACGAACCGGTCCGCCAGCGGAGAAGCGATAAAGGTAATGTAGGCGTACATGGAGTGGTCCTCAGGCTCGTCCAGCACGCTGACGCCCGCACACGAATATTCGGTCGCGATCCCGATTCGCTTAAACTGCACCAGCGCGCCCAGCAGCTCGGCATCGATCTCGACGGGTCCGAGCCAGGCCGTCTGCTTGGCCCTCCGCCGGACCTTCGGCCGCTCCGTCCACTCGGCGAGCTCCAGCCGCCGCTTCCGCCACATCTGATCGTCGTGCTTGCTGACGATTGTCTCGCCATCTTCCGATAGACTGGTATCGGCCATTTCCCTCACCTCCGGGCTATCTAGTTCTATTATTGTAAAGGATAATCCGGCCCGCCGCATGCCGGGATAGGTTGAAGCGCTAGTACGTTGCCCCGCCTGAACCCCAATAACGACTATTTCATAACCGCCTCAACTAAGAGTAATAATTACCATTAACAAAACTTAGAATATCCCTTTCCTCCTACGCTGTCAACATGAGGCTGAGTAAATGTCGCTTGCTCATTAAGGGGCGCTGGAGAGGCTCCGGAAATGGCTCCTGTCGATTGATCTAACCGAGCGCTGCATCGATTTGATGGCCTATGCAGCACTATCATGGCTCCCTCGCCGTAATAACTGCAGGACAAGTCCGACCGGCCTTGCGTATGAAGCGCCGCGGTGTTCCTAAGTAGGAACAAATCCGGCGGGCCTTGCGTATGAAACGCCGCGGTGTTCCTAAGTAGGAACAAATCCGGCCGGCCTGGCGTAGAGGCGCCGCGGTGTTCCTAAGTAGGAACACATCCGGCGGGCCTTGCGTATGAAACGCCGCGGTGTTTCTAAGTAGGAACAAATCCGGCCGGCCTTGCGTAGAGGCGCCGCGGTGTTCCTAAGTAGGAACAAGTCCGGCCAGCCTTGCGTATGAAACGCCGCGATGTTCCTAAGTAGGAACAAATTCGGCCGGCCTTGCGTAGAGGCGCCGCGGTGTTCCTAAGTAGGAACAAGTCCGGCCAGCCTGGCTTATGGCGGCTTGGAAGTTCCTAAGTAAGAACAACTTCGGCCAGTCATGCGTATGGGGCGCATCGATGTTCCTAAGTAGGAACCATTAGCTCCGGCCTTTCGAGCGCGTGCGATATGCAGAGCGATCATTACAAAAAAGACCGGAATCGCCTCCGGTCTCCTTTGCATTAATTTATGGATGGCTGGCGTCACGCGCCGCCGCTCAGCAGCTTCCGCAGGCGCTCGTCCCGCAGCCAGAGCGCGCCCCATACGAGGATGGCTACGTAGACCGGGAAGAGCGTGTTCGAGAAAAGCGGGGCGTCGACTCTTACTTGCGCTGCCACGGCACCGCCCAGATACGCCGTCAACAGCAGCGCGCCCAGGAAGGCGGTACGAGGCACGATGTACAGCAAAGTCGCCAGCAAGCTGAGTATACCCATGATCGCCAGGTGGCTCTCGGCGAATCCGAGCTCGCGCGTGGCCTCGACGACCGGCGCCGGTCCGACAAGCTTGCCGATCCCGTCAAAAAGCATGAACAAAATCGCGATACCGCCCACCGCTCTCGACGTCCAGCGACTTGCGCCCGATCGGTCCGCCGCCCGCGCGTTTGCCTGCATGTTCAGTTCCCGTTCGATCATCATATGGAATCATCCTCTCGATTCATAATAGGAATGCGCAGCGTGGAATGAGCCATTTACTGCTTCACGATCTGCCAATGAATGCCGTACTTATCCTCGACCTCGCCGTAATAGACACCCCACGGCTGCTGCTCGAACGGGAACTTGATCGCTCCGCCGCCAGCCAGATTTCCAAACGCTTCGCGCGCCTCGTCTTCATCCGCAAAGGTAAGCGCCAGCGAAACGGTACGCCCGCCGCTAGCCGCCGTGAAGGTATCGGACAAAAACAATACGTTTCCGTCCGCCACCTCGAGTACCAGATGCATCACCTTGTCCTGCATGTCGGCCGGCGCGCCCGGCAGCTGCCCGTGCGTCATGACGGACAGAATCCGCCCGCCGAGCGCCTCCTGATAGAACCCTGCCTGCGCTCTCGCATCCTCCGATTGAATATAAGCGTTCAGTTGTGCCTTCATGTTCAACATCCTCTCCGATTTGTTTATTTGGCTGCTTCTAATTGGACAACGAACGGCCGACGACGAAATCGACATACCGGCAAAAACTTTTTTGATTAAAAAAATCCGCCCGAATATTCGGACGGATCGCAGGTTGAACGGAAGGAAGATGCAACTGCAGGTTTACTGGAAAAATTCCGTCAGGACGGGCGCCAGCGCGGCGGGCTTGACGATATGCGTCTGACCGGGGAGCGTCCGATGCTGCGCATTCGGAAGCGTCTGCGCGAGCGAATCCATGCCATGGCGCATCCAGGCGGGGCTCTTGCCGCCGACCGCGACCAACGCAGGCGTCCGGACGGCAGACCATCGGCCGAGCGTTTCCTTGCGGCCCTGCTGCTGATCGATCGTCAGCCGCGTATCGTATGCAAGCGTGTGCGCCACCGCCTTGAGCTCGGACCAGGCCGGCATCAGCGGCATGATCGCCACGATCGGCGCGGGCAGGCCCACGCCTTTTCGCATGAACAGCTTAACCGCGTCGCCCCGCCGCTCCTCCCGGATCAGCGTCTCCATTCGCCGCTCGTATTCGCCCGGAACGGGCTCGCGGCTGCCGTCCGTCACGAAGGGCGCCTCGTACAGCGCCAGCTTCCGGATCGACGGCAGACGAAGCGCCGCATCCAGTGCCAGTGCCGCGCCCGAAGAAATGCCGTACACGAACGCGGTCCCTCCCGCCTCTCGAATCAGCGCATCAAGATCCTCGACCTCGCGTTCCACGTCATAAGTCGCCTGATCTCCACTCTCGCCGCGCCCTCTGCGGTCATACGTATACACCGTATAATGCTGCTTGAGCAGCGCCGCCAACGCGCCGTTGGGACCGTTCGTCCGGCTGCAAAGCGCTCCATCGACTAATATTAGCGGCGCTCCTTCGCCGATCCGATCGTACGCGATTCTGGTGCCGTCCTTCGAAGTGACTGTTTTCATAGCGACCTCCCGATTGATATTGAACTCTATGAAGACAACGAACGAGCGAGGCTGCAATCGACTTGCTGTGCCTATTTTTTTCGACGGCCGAGGGAAAGAACCCTGCCGGCGAGCAGGCCGCGTACCAACTATCGATCTACGTGCATACTTCAGCCGCCCAGCCCGCCCTATAAAAAAACGCGCCCGCATCCATGGATGCGAGGCGCGTCCCAAACTCTCTCTCCCTGCGCTAAGCTTCGAATACGACCGCAGGCGAGACAGCCGTATCCTGCACAAGCGAGCGGACCGTGCCGCCGTAGGTCATCGCGAACGTATAGCTCACGGGCAGCAGCTTCTTGCGAACCTCGCCGTCTGCATCCGTCGTGCCGAACGTCCGCCAGCCGCCTGCATAGAAGCTGACCTCGCCGCCGGCCAACGGACTCCCTTGGCCATCCTCGAGCCGGACCGCGACTTCCGTCGTCCGGAAGACGACGTTCGCGTCGGTCCCGACGTGCTGCTGCTTGCTCAGATTCGCGCCTTCGTACGACACGTTAAACGTATAGTTCACGGGCAGCAGCTCCTTGGTCGCTTCGCCGCCGGTCAAGGCGCCGAACGAATGCCAGCCGTTCATATAGTAGCTTGCTTCGCCGCCGTCGAGCGGCTGGCCCGCGTTGTCTTCCAGCCGGACCTTGACGCTCGCCGTCTGGAAGACAACGATCTGATCGCTGCCGACATCCTGCGCCTTGCTCTGATAAGCGCCCGCGTACGACAAGTTGAACGTGTAGTTCCCGGGCAGCAGCTCCTTGCTTGCTTCGCCGCCGCTCGTCGTCCCGAACGTTCGCCAGCCGTCCGCATAATAGCTGACCTCGGCGCTGCCGCCAAGCGGCTGGCCCGCGCTGCTTTTAAGCTGCACCTTGACGCTCTTCGTCTGGAACACGACATTCCCGTCGTCTCCGGTATTCTGCGCCTTCTGACTTCGCGTGCCTTCATAGGAGACCGCGAAGGTATAGACTTTGTCCGGCAGGGACTTGCTGACCGAACCTGAGGCGCCGGTGACGCCGAAGTCCTTCCAGCCGCCGTCGTAGTAGGCTACGGCAGCGCCGCTAAGCGGCTGGCCGGCGCTGTCCTTCAGCGACACCTTGACGGCGTCGGCAGCATCGTCGGCCGAAGGCTGATAAAAGTACACCTCTCTTACGCTGAAGAACAAGCTCTTCGAATTGCCTTTTCCGATAATCCGAATATAACGCGCCTGCACATCGTCAAAGGCATACGTCTCCGTCCCGGAGCTCACGCTATCGCTCTGTCCGGCGTACGCGGTCGTCCAGTTCACGTTGTCGGTGGATACGGCAATTTCGAAAAACAGGTTTCTGCCTATGCCGTTATACCAAAGGATGCCCGCCTCGTTCACGGTCTTGATCTCGTTCAGATCGAACTGCGCGTAAGGATAGCCCTGCGGATACTCGTTGTAATCGGGCTTGACGCTGTCCGACCAATACGTGACCGGGTCTTCGTCGTAGGCATTCGCTGGCCCCAGCCCGGAAGGCGATACGCCGTTGGACGTAACGCCGTAAATCTGCAGTAGCCTGGACGGATGGATATGCACCGTGTAGGTCCGCTCGGTTCCGTCTCCGGCGGTGACCTGCAGCTCGGCCGTGCCGGGGATGGCGCCGTCGTAATTCACCTCGACGGACGCGGCGGCCGATCGCGGTAAATACGTGATTACCGGCGTCGGTTTGTTGCTCGTATAGTCGACGTCATACGTGAGCGTGTCCGCGGAAAAACCGGTCACGGCCTTGCCGCCGACCGAGATGGAAGCCAGCCCGGCATCGCTCTCGTCGTCGCCGCTCCCCGAAGCTTCGACCTCCGTCACTGCGCCAGTCGCCAGATCCAGCTCGACGGCTGCGCCGTTCGCCTCGAACGTCCATTTGTCCCCGTCCCGGACCAGCGTGACGTTAGGCGGCGCCGCGTTTTTTTTGTTCCAGCTGAACGCGACCGCGTTCTGCAGCGCGCTCTTGTCTTCGCCCAACACGCGGAAGGCGACGCGATCGCTGTTCGAAACCAGATTCGTGTAGGGGACCGCCTCCGCCCTGAGCTCCGCCGCTCCCGGCGTCAAATCCTTGAATCTTAATTCGTTCTTCGCGCTGGATATCGAATATTCGCCGGCGGACAAGAGGTTCGCCGCTTGCTGCTCCGGGAAAAACCGCAATTCCAGATCCTTCGGCGACGAAGTCGCGATATCGTCCACGACGATCAGAACGTCAGGCTTCAAATAGATCAGGTGGCGATTGTACTTCGTCAATCCGGTGCTTGACGGATACGTTTGCGCAGCTTCCCCCATCACGTAGTCGAACGTCTCGTTCGATATCGGATTGCGAATATAACCGATCGCGCGAGCGTCCTTGGCGGGCTGAGACAAGAAAAAGTCGCTTCCTTCCCCGACCTGCCCGACGCCGTCCACCAGCAGCGTATTATGATTGGAGGTCCGCTTGGCCGCATAACCGTCATCTCTGATGAGATATTCGCCGTTGGCGTAGATCATAAAATGATTGGCATCCGGGTGCTGATGCCCGCCGCCGAAGTAGCCGGTCATGTCCATGTCCTTATGTCCCATCGAAGGGCCGGACTTGAAGGCGACGATGCTCTCGTCTCCCGACCAGTCGGAGCGAGAGACGACCAGACCGAGGTTGTCGAAATGGTGCATGGTCGGTTGGGCGCTCGCCGGCGTCGCCGCGACGGTCGGATCGTAATACAGAATGCCCAGCCATCTCGAGCCGCCGTTATAAGCCTTCTTGCCGTCGATCTCCTCCGCGAGCCGCTGCGCCAGTCCGTCCCGGTGCTCGCTTGCCATCACGCGCATGAGATGATCCGGTCCGGAAAGGTGGTAGTCCGAGCTGTCCGCAATGTTGAGAAAGCTGCTGTTAAACGTCCAATGGTCGGCGCCGAGCATGGAATACGCGACATACTGGCTGCTGTTTTTATAAAAATCGCTTTGCAGCAGGTTCCAGCCCACGATCTTCTGAGCCAGCTTCGCGAACTTGATGTCCGCGTCCGTGCTCAGCTCCCAATAGCCGAGGCCTTCATAGCTGGCTCCGTCGTCCGGCGCCCAGGCGTCGAACGCGGCGAAGGCGTCGATGCTGTAAGCGAACCAGTCGGCCGCCTCCGGCGCCTCGTCGTAGATGGCCAGCGCCGCGGCGGCAAGGCCGGTCACGATGACATGATAATAATTGTGTCCCGGCGTGGAGGACCACCAGACCTTGACCGTCTGCCCATTGTAAGGCTGACCGGTCGCTTTGCTGTAGATCTCCTTGCCATGCGCCTTCAGCGCATTGAGTATCGTCGTTTTCTGCCCGGCCGTGAGCTCGTCGTACAGCCAGTCGTAGACGGCGGCAAGGGCGAACAGCTGATTGCCCGCCGCGAGGCCGGCGTTGGTCGAGGCCGGATCGCTTGCGGTGCCGATCCCCCAGAAAGGATAACCGGCGGATGCGACAGCGTAACTGACGGCGGCATTTTTATACTTGTCGTCTCCGGTCATCAGATACGCAAAAGCAAAGTTTACGGTTTTGTCGGCAGCAACGCCCTGCCATCCCATCTCGCCGCTCGCACCTTGAGGATATTGCGGCACGGCCTCCAATACCTCGTTGTCCACAGTCTGCTTGAATTCGCTCCATAAGGCAGCATGCGTGCCTCCGGGCTGGATCGCCGTCTTCAAAGCGCCGATCTTCGCGTCGTCCAGCATCACCCGGGCATGAATGCCCGCGAAGGCCTGCAGCGCCTCCGCCACGCTCTGAACCTGAATCGTCACGGTCGACACGGCCGAGTGGCCGGCCGCATCGACGACGCCTGCCTTGAATACATCCTCGCCGGTATATCCGCTCCCGGGCATGTACGTCCACGATCCGTCTGCCAATACGGTCGCCGTGCCATGCGCGGCAGGCGCGATCATCGAATAGGAGAGCGCGCCGTGATTCGTATCGACGGCCGCGAGCTGTCCGCTGACGGATACGCCGATCTTCGTCAGTTCGGTATAATCCGGCATGCTGATATTCGTGCCTGCGCCAACTTGAACCACGGCATGCCGTTCATGCCCGCCGTCCGCCGTGCGCGCGGTAATGCGCGCCAGTCCATTGCCGACCGCGGACACTTTGCCGAAAGCGTTAACGGACGCGACAGCCGCATTCGAAGAGGTCCAGGTCACCTTTTTGTTGTTGGCATTGACTGGCGACACGCTGGCTTGCAACTGCAAAATGTCGCCGATCTCCAGCGATGCCGCTTCGGCGCTAAGCGCAACGCCGGTCGCGGCGTTCCATTCCTGAAGAACGACGCCGTCGAACCAGGCGGCTCCCGCATTGCCCGCAGCTCCATTGTAGCTATTCGCTATGACGACGACCGCCGCCTTCTCGGCTGCGGTCGCGCCGTCCGGCGCCCTGACGATAACCTCCGTCAGCTGCCACTCGCCGTTTTGACCGCCTGCCGGCACGTAATAGAAGGCCGTACCATTCGTGTAGATAGGCGCATTGCTTGCGTTGCGAAAAGCGTACTCGAGCCCCGCGTTCGCATTCGTCGCCTCGTTCGTCCGGGTCCACACAGACAGCTTGTATGTTCGGCCGGCTACGACGGTGGCAGACTGGTACGCCGACATTTTCACGCCGGCATCCGCCGTTATTTTCAGCGAATAATCGCCGTCATGATGCACGTCGCTCACTCGGGCAGCACCGTATTGGCCGCCTGTCGGCTGCAGGTATCCCCAGGTGGCAGGACGTCCGTTCGCGCCGAGCGTTTCAAAGGAGCCGTTGACGAGCAGATTGACGACCGGCTGTTCGGCGGGGGCTTCCACCCCGATGACGGCCTGATCGACAAAGCCGCTCTGCTGCAGACGGCATCCGGCCGGCGTCTGAATCGAGCAGCCCGAACTCGCATATCCGCGGTCCTCGGTCGTCGCCGCGATCGTTGCCGTCCCCGCGCCGACTGCCGTCACCTTGCCAGCCCCGTCCACGGTCGCGACCGCCGGGTTCGAGGAAGTCCATGACACATTCGGATTGCTGGCGCCCGCCGGCGCTACCGCCGCGGACAGCTGCAGCTCCTCGCCGACGGTCAGGTCCGCTTCGTTCGCATTTAAGGCGACGCCGGTCGCCGCGATCCAGGCTGGGTCCCATTCCTGCACCTTGACGTCGTCGAACCAGGCCGCGCCGGCATTGCCCGCGGTTCCCGTGTACGCATTGGCAATCGTCAAGACGGACGCCTTGTCGGCTGCAGCCGGACCGTCCGGCGCCTTGACGATGACCTCGGTCAGGCTCCACTCGCCGTTCTGCCCGGCAGCGAACTCATTGTAGAAGGCTCTCGAATTGGTATAAATAAGCCCGTTACTTGCGTTGCGAAAAACGTATTCCAGCTCCGACTTCGCGTTCGTCGCATCGTTCGTGCGCGTCCATACCGACAGCTTGTACGTTTTGCCGGCCACGACCGGCACGGACTGGTACGCCGACATCCGCACGCCGGCATCCGCCGTGATCTTCAGCGCATAATCGCCGTCATGTCGTACGTCGCCGACGCGGACCGCGCCGTATTGACCGGTGCCCGCCGGTTGCAAAAAACCCCAGCTTGCCGGACGCGCGTTTGCGCCCAGCGTTTCAAACGAACCGTTGGCGAGCAGATTCGGTCCAGCCGCGCTTGCCTTTACCGGCCGGGCCATCGTCCATGCGCCTCCGACCGCCAACGCGCCGAAGATCATGCTGACGACGAGCGCCATCGACAAACTCTTTTTCAGCATTGCTTTGACTGTATCCATCGCGATAATTCCTTCCCTCCATAGTAAAAGTAAATTGTAATCGTTTTCAATATTGCGTGAGTCCAATCCGTCTCTCGCTCATTCTTCTTCGCCGTGAACACCGCCCGCCTGAAGCAGCACGCCGAGCCTCCTTTCGTTCCTCTTAAGCGCAAGGGCTTTTTTCACCATTATCCGGCTGTATCGTCCGTAATCATAGGGGAGCCGTTTGACATTCGGGAAGCATTTTTATGACATTCGATAAGGAAATGGCCTGCCGGTTCGGGTAGAATGAAGCTTAAGAAGATAGATACATACCGGTCGGCGGCAGCGCCGGCGCGAAAGGAAATGTCGATGTTCGTTCAAAGATTCGCGCCCCTGCCCGTTCTCCGGCCCTACGTGGACAGCATCCTTGTGCAAGAGGACCTGAACCCGGCCAACTTCGCCAACCGGAATCCGGTGAAGGTGCTGCCGACCTCGATGACCGTCATCGGCATTCAATACGGGCAGCCGATGAAGTCGCTGTCGCAAGACGGCGCGGTGCCGCTCGGCACCAGCGGCATTACCGGCGTGCACGGAGCAGTCAAGGAGTACTTGAGCACCGGCGCCATCGGAACCGTCATTATCCCTTTCAAACCCGGCGGCTTGTCCCGGTTTACCCGATACCCGATCCATGCGTTTCAAAATGCAGACGTGTCGTTGGAGCTTGTATTTCCCGGCGCCAGCGTCCGGGAGATGGAGGAACGGCTGGCAGGCGCCTCCGGGGCGGAGGCGCGCGTGGGCATCGTGCAGCAATTTCTGATCTCGGCGCTGCGCGACCAAGAGGAAGAACGATGGCTCCTGCATGCGGCGCATCTGATTATGCAGCGGCAGGGCAATCTGTCGATCGCGCAGCTGGCCGCACAGCTGTACGTGAGCAAGCGCACCCTGGAGCGCAAGTTTAACGCCCTGATCGGCGCATCCCCCAAGCAGTTTGCGAGTATTGTCCGATTTCAGCATACGATCCAGCTTCGCCATGCCGGCTACGACTACTTGGACATCGTGCAGGCATGCGGCTATACGGACCACGCCCATTTTGCCAAGGACTTCAAATCGTTCGCAGGCATCCGTCCCGACCAGTTCTTCCGCAGCGAAGTCCAGCCGGAGCTCAAAAAATCGTACAACGAAATCGACGAAGACTCGAAGAAACGCCAGCACCTATACTATTGAACGCGTCCGCCGCGCCATGGGCGGGCTTGTTTTTTATGCGCCGAGATTGTCGCTTTTTTACAATGAGCGCTATGCGGGAAATGATAGGATATGGCTATCAACCGCCCATACGAAAAGGAGCTGTCCCGCCTTGACCACTTCCGATACGCTGCCGATCGGCGCCGCCTATCCATTCGAATCGCGCTATATGACCGTGAACGGCCATCGGCTGCATTACATCGACCTGGGAGCCGGCGACCCCGTCGTCTTTCTTCATGGCAATCCCACCTGGTCCTACATGTATCGCAACATGATCCCCTATGCGCAGGATGTTCGCCGCTGCATCGCGGTCGATCTCGTCGGGATGGGCCGCTCCGACAAGCCGGACATCGGCTATACGTTTCTGGAGCATGTCGATTACGTGACCCGGTTCATCGAGCAGCTTGGGCTGAACAACATGACGCTGGTCGGGCATGACTGGGGGATGGCCATCGGCTTGCAATACGCGATGCGGCACGCCGGGAAGATTAAGGCGATCGCGATGCTCGAGCCGCAAGCGCTGTATCCAAATGCCGCCTGGTCCGACTTCTCTCCCCCGGAGGCGCAGCCTTTGTTCCAGAAGCTTCGCGATCCTGTAGAGGGCTGGCCGTTCATGCGGGATCATAACGCGTTCGTCGAAGGCATGACGAATACGATCATCAACCGGACGATCTCGCCGGAGGAGCACGAGCAGTATCGGGAGCCGTTCCGCCGTCCGGAGGACCGGAAGCCGTCATGGGTGTTCCCGAATCAAATCCCGATCGAAGGACGTCCGGCCGAGGTTGTGGAAGCCGTGAACGCGCGCAACGAATGGCTGACCGCCTCTCCCGTTCCGAAGCTGCTGTTCTACGCGACGCCCGGATGCACCGTACGCGAGCCGCAGCTCGACTGGTGCCGCGCGAATCTGCCGAATCTGACCCTCTGCGATATCGGTAAAGGCTTCCACCACCTGGCGGAGGAAAATCCGCATGCCGTGGGGAGCGAGCTGCGGCGGTGGTTGCGGGAGGTGGACGGACGCTGAAGCAATGTCAGGGTAGATTGTGAATACAACGGACCGCGCAGCTCCTCGGGAGTCACCCGGCAATGATGTGTGACCGAGCGACGCGTACCTGGTGCGCGATCCGCGATGTGTGACGGGGCGACGCTCTTGTTTGCGCAATTCGCGATAAGTAACGGACGCCCTCCATTGTGCGCGATTCGCAATAAGTAACCGGACGCTCCTCCATTGTGCGCGATTCGCGATAAGTAACCAAACGCCCTCCATTGTGCGCGATTCGCGATAAGTAACCGGACGCCACTCCATTGTGAGCGATTCGCGATAAGTAGCCGGACGCCACTCCATTGTGTGCGATTCGCCTAATCAATGGCTCACAGACGAAAACCTGCAAATTTACATCTTTTTCACGGGTGACAGGTCTGCAGCCGATAAAAGATGCGAATCTGCAGGCTTTTCTCTCTTTTCCACAGAAATTTCGGCTTTCGCCGCTAAAAGGATGCTGATTTGCAGGCATTTCCGCTCCGGCTCCTTGAATCGGCAAAAAGCCTGCACGGATGCAGGCTTTTATGAACGGTGACCGGACCACGCCTCCCCATGCGCATGATCCGATGTGCGACGAGGCATCGCCTCCAAGTGCGCAATCCACCTACACGAGGGCTTACAGATGAAAGCCTGCAAATTTACATCCTTTTCGCGGGTGGCGGGTCAGCAGCCGATAAAAGATGCGAATCTGCAGGCTTTTCTCTCTTTTCCATAGAAATTTCGGCTTTCGCCGCTAAAAGGATGCTGATTTGCAGGCATTTCCGCTGCGGCTCGTCGAATCAGCAAAAAAGCCTGCACGGATGCAGGCTTTTCATAATCGTCCCGACTTTTTTGTCTTCCTCCCGCACTCCTACGCGACCAGACTGATCAGATTGCCGTCGGGGTCCCGCACGATCGCATAGCGCTCGCCCCACGGCGTATCCCTCGGATCGAGAACGCCGCGATGTCCGAGCGCCGTCAACTGACGGTACACGCCATCCAGCGCTTCGCGGCCCTCCAGCTCGAAGGCGAGCTCCGTCCGATAGCCCACCGGCGCCTCCCAGCCTTCGATGATGCTTTTCACCGACTCGACCTTGTCAAAAGCGAAAACAATCCCGTCTTGCTCCACATCGACGTGATGCGCATCGTCGGCTCCGTCCGGGATAACCAGCCCCAGCGTTCGGTAAAAGTCCAGCGCCCTTTTCATCTCTTCGACGTAAATCGATACGCGCTTCATCTTAACCGTCATGGCTACCAACTCCCATTCGCTTTTATTTTCACCCCCATTGTAACGATTGGCGCACCTCTGGAAATAGTAAAAAACGGCCCTATTCAACCGCTTTGCTTCAGCTGTTTGAGGGGCAGCCCGTAATAGCGCGCGAACGTATTGGCGAAGTGCGATTGATCGTAGTACCCGTATTGAAGCGCCAAGTCCGTCAAGCTGGGATAATCGCCTCTGCTCAACGCCTCCAGCACGCTTTGAAAACGGACGATACCCATCATCTCTTTCGGGCTAAGGCCGAGCTCCCGTTCAAAGGCCCTCCGCAAATGCCTCTCGCTGAAGCTCACTTTATTCGCCAGATCCGAAACGGAAAGATTGCCCTTGCAATCGTAGATATACTGCATGCTCTGATACATTAAGGCTGGAGCAGGCGCGGCCACGGCGGTCAACATGCGCTCCAACTGCCGTTCCGCAAGCTCGATCCTGTCCGCAACCGACTTGGCGGCAAGCATCTTTTCGCACCAATCCAATGCCTCAGGTCCCCAGACTTCCTCTATAAAAACGCGATTGGCGGCAAATTCCGTCAGTGGTGCACGCAGAAGGGTACGGGCGGATTCCGCGTACAGTCGAATGCCGAATACAGAGCGCGCCTCGGCAAACCGCATCACTTCCGCGTGCGTCTTCAGCCCCACGACATAGGCGGCCCGTCGGCTTGAAGCAGCACGAAGGTCCAAAATAATATCGACGCAGCCGTCCGGGATGGCCCGATGACCGTGATTGCCCGGCACCGGCTGGAAATCGACCGCCCAATAGGCGGCGACATGCGGCGCCAAACGGTCGCTTGGCGCATATTCCCGGACACTGTGCGAGTCGCGATGCCATTGCGGCTGCAATTGAGGCGCGTGAAGCGGGCGATAGGGATGCATCGCGTAAGGGTGCGTCATCTGCTTCTCTTCTTTCTGTGCGATTTGCAGGAACGGTTCTCCCTGCACAATAATAGATACAATACCTTTTGTAAAGGATGAGGAGCTATGGACTTCAAGCCGTTGTCCCGGTTCATCGATCGCATCGTCGCCTGGCGCATTCCGTGGGCGGAGGTGCTTGTCATGCACCGCAACGAGACGGTTTTCCGCTATCGTGCAGGCTACGAGCATCTGGAGGCGAAGACCCCGATCGGCGAGGACCGGATGATCTATCTCTATTCGTTGACGAAAATATTGACGTGCACGGCCGCGCTCCAGCTGGTTGAAAAGGGCAATCTACTGCTCGGCGACGCGCTCTCGGACTATCTGCCCGAATACGCCGAGATGAAGGTGCGAAAAACACAGCCGGACGGCAGCGTCTCCGTCGAACCGGCGGAGCGGCCGATCACGGTTCGCGACTTGTTCACGATGACGGCCGGCTTTTCCTACGACCTGACGGCGCCAGCTCTAGCGGAGGCCGCGAAGCGCACGGACGGCAGGCTGCCTACGCGGGAATTTGCGGCGGCGCTCGCCAAGGAGCCGCTGCTGTTCGAGCCGGGTACCCGGTGGAATTACAGCCTGTGCCATGACGTGCTCGCGGCGCTCGTGGAGACGGTCGACGGCCGGCGGTTCGGCACTTACGTGCGCGAGGAAATTACGGAGCCGCTCGGCATGCGCGACACCGGCTTCTTCTTGTCCGAAGCGCAGCGCAGCCGACTCGCCCCGCAGTACCAGTACGATGACGAGTTGGGCATAGCCGTGCCTATGGACGGAGATTGGCATCGGATCGGAACGGAGCTCGAGAGCGGCGGAGCCGGACTGCTGTCGACCGTGAGCGATTATACGCTGTTCCTGAACGCGCTGACCAACCGGGGCACAAACCCGGACGGCGTGCGCATCTTGTCTGCCGCCGGCGTCGATCTGATGCGCACGGACCATCTAAGCGAGCTGACACGCGGAGATTACAACTGGTCTCAGCTCGCCGGCTATGGCTACGGGCTCGGCGTTAGAACCCACATCTCCAGAGTCGGCAGCGGCTGCCTGTCTCCGCTCGGCGAATTCGGCTGGAGCGGCGCCGCCGGCGCCCTCGCGATCATCGATCCCGAGTCGCAGCTGACCGTCATGTACGCGCAGCATATGGTGAACAATCCAGAGCCGTACGTGCATCCGAGGTTAAAGAATGTAATCTATGGTTGCTTGTAATTTCGTGGGGGCGGGGACGCGGGGCGGCGGAATTGCACGTTTTTTCCGGGTAACTCGCTTCGAGGCGGCTCGATGTGGCGTAATTGCACGGTTTTTCCGGGTAACTCGCTTCGAGGCGGCTCGTTGTAGCGGAATTGCACGGTTTTTCCGGGTAACTCAGCTTCGGCGCGGCCGATGGTCCGGAATTGCACGGTTTTTCCGTGCAATAAAACAAAGGGTACAGCCCCCTCATCACAATGAGGATGCTGTACCCTTTTATCTGCTTAAATCAAGCCCGACTTTTGCAGGAGCCGCTGCACAAGCGCCGCGACCTCGGCTCTGGTTACGGCTTCCTTCGGCGCAAGCCTCGCGTCGCCGCGCCCCGTTGCGATGCCGGCCGTCACGCTTGCCGCAGCGCCTTCCTGCGCCCATGCGGAGACTGCCGCCGCATCCTTGAACGGACGAAGCGTCACATCGGCCGACGGCGTCGACAGCTTGCCTTGCAGTCCGGTGATCGTCATCGCTTTGGAGACGATGACCATGGCTTGCTCCCGGGTGAGCTTGTCGTTCGGCCGGAACGTGCCGTCCGCAAAACCGTCGATCAAGCCATATGCGCTCGCCGTGGCGATCGCGGCGCCGTACCAATCCCCCGCAGCCACGTCGGAGAATGCGGACGCGCCGCTCTCCGGCTTCAGTCCGAGCCCGCGTACGACGATCGCCGCAAATTCCGCGCGAGTCACTTCGCGGTCCGGGCTGAACAGCCCGCCGCCGGTACCCTCGACGACCATTCGGGAGCCCATGTCTTCTACCGCAGCCTTGGCCCAATGAGTGGTCATATCGGCAAAGGCCAGCTCATGCGACACGACCGCATACGTGCTGTTGGTCAAACTGTTGATCTTGGCATAATAACGGCCGTCGATGACGACGACTTGCGTCGGCACGTGGCGCGTCGTTCCGTCCGGATCGATAATCACGCCCGTCGTAATCTTGCTCGCATCCACGCCGTCCGGTATCGCGATCGCCCGCTCCACATAGGCGTTAAAGGACGTCACTTCTACGGACTCATTGCCATAAGCCGCGCGAACCGTAAAGCTGACCGGCGGAACGACAAGCGTGAACTCGCCGTTCGCGGCTGCCGTCTGCACCACGGCTTCCGTGTCCGCAGACGGATCGGCAATCTCGATCTGAACCTGGATGTCTTCGAGCTTCAACGCTTGTCCCAGCTTCCCTGACAGAACGTCGATGTTGAACTCCTTCGCCGGAATCGTATAACTCGCGTTGTCTGTCCGGAGAACGAGCGTAGCAGATGCATTCTCCATATTCTTGACCAGCTGGCCGGTCAATTGACCGACCTTCAGCGCCGATTCTCCTGCAACCGGTATCGTCACGACTGCATTGCTGCCTTCCGCGTCCAGCTTCGCTTGCAGCTTGGCCGCATCCACAGTGACGGTCGTCGTTTTCACGCCGCCGGCTTCGGAGGTTTTCGACTTGCCTAGCTTCTCCACTTTGCCGTTGACGAGAACCTCCACTTCATCGGTCGGGACCGGGTTCGAAGGTACATAGATCGGCGGAACGTACCCATCTTCCTCCTTCACGACGACGGCTGTCGTCTGGCCGAAGCGAACGACCGCGCCCGCTGCGTCGATTTCCGCAACCCCGACTTTATCGCCGTTCGCCGCCCCGATCAGGCCGTCTGCAGGCAAGTCCGCATATTCGGCCAAATTGAGGACAACAGCCACATCAGGCACGATTACAGGACCGCTGCCAAAGTTATAGTAAACCAGCTTGTTCACCGACACAGGCTCCGGCGTTACCGTTAGCCGCGTCTTGCCGTCGTTCTCCGCGCCGCTCGGGTCGTTCGACACGACCGTCAGCCCGGACGCCGGAATCGGACCCGGTCCTTCGGGTTCATCCACAGCTACGGCCGTCGTTTGACCGAAGCGAACGACGGCGCCCGCTGCGTCGATCTCCGCTACAGCGACTTTATCTCCGCTAGCCGCCGCGACCAGGCCGTCAGCCGGCAGGTCCGCGTATTCGGACAGGTTCAGCGTATCGCCTACATTTGGAACGGACACATTACCGCTTCCGAAGTTGTAATATACCAGCTTGTTCACCGATTCTGGCTCTGGCGTTACAGCCAGCCGCGTCTTGCCATCGTTCTCCGCACCGCTCGGATCGCTCGAGACGACCGTCAGCCCGGACGCCGGAACCGGACCCGGCCCTTCCGTCTCGTCCGTCGAGACGGCGATCCCCTGTCCGAAGTGAACCACGTTTTCCGTTGCCGCATCGATCTCCACGACGCCGATATGATCGCCGTTCGCCGCCGCAATCAATCCGCTCTCAGGAAGATCCGCATATTCGGTCAGGTCCAGCGCCTCGCCCACGACAGGCACCGTCGCATCGCCGCTGCCGAAGTTGCGGTACACGAGCTTGTCGCCCGACGCCGGTGCCGGCGTAACGGTCAGCTTCGTCTTGCCGTTGTTGGCCGCGCCGCTCGGATCGCTCGCTTCGACCTTCAAACCGCTGATGACGATATCCAGCGTTCCCTGACTCCCGCTTACGGCATAATCGATTCCGCTAAATTTACCGACGTAGCCGGAATAAATCGCCTTCAGCGTATGCGGACCTTCCGAGAGGCCGCCGAGATTAAAGGTAAACACACTGTACGATCCCGTTGACGAGCCCAACTGCACGTCTTTTTGATGCAGAGCGCCGTCGATGTAGAAGGATAACGTTCCTCCATAACTAAGCGAGCCGATCCCCGAAGAGGTTGGTGCGCCCGTTACATTGGCCAGGAAGAAGCCGGTGCTCTGGCTGAACGTAATATTTTTCAGACCGCTGATCGATGTCGTCGAAGGCGTGCCGCCGAAGGAAAGCTTCGCGCTCTTGTTCCCCGCCTTGTCTACCGCTTCGACTTCGTATACGGCATTCGCCGGCGGATTGCTTACCGTAGTCGTCGTTCCGTTCACTTGGGTAGCCGTGCCGTTTACGTACACATTATAATAGGCCACGCCGCTGCCCGTGCCGTCGATGGCACCGTTCCAGGATAGATCGATGTTGCCGCCGTTCTCGCTCGGCGCGATCGAAGCGCCGTCCGGCCACGTCGGTTGCGTATTGTCTACCAGAACCTCGGGATAAAAGACGCTCGTCCGGCGGCCCTCTTGATCTACCAGGTAGTAGCCGTCGTCTAGTCTCAGCTTCCCTTCGACCGCGCCGGTCGTATCCAGCGTAACCGGTATCGATGCGCTCCCTCCGGGGCCGAAAGTGCCGACATCGGCATCATCCGCGGCCCGATAGACCGTAACCGTTTGGCCGTAAGCGACATAACCGGAGTTTGTTTTAATCGTCAGCTCGTGCGAATGCGAGACCTTGTCCGATACCGCACTCGGATCCGGGCTGAAAGTGATGTCCATGCCGCCGTACAACTGCGGATAGCCGTCTGCCTGCATGAACCAGTAATGCTCGAAATCCCACTTTTGATTCGCTGCCGAAGCCGACGTGAACGTCGCCTGTTCCTGCATTTCGGACGTGCTGCGCCCAATCCCGTGCTGCGCGGCGTCGGATTCGTCCGCGTCCGGCACGCCTGACGTGCTCGTGTCCCAATAAGACGCGACGACCGCCTGCGTCAATCCGACATTTTCGCCGATTAAACCTTTGGTTAAACCAGTCGCACTGACGCTTCCTGTTGCGTAGTTATGCAGGATACGGTCCCCGGTCGAGATGCCGATCAAACCGCCGGCCACCGAGCCCGTCACGTCGCCGGTGGCGTAATTCATTTGAATGTCGTTCTCGCTCGACGCGCCGATGAGACCGCCGATATTGCCGCCGCCAGAAGACGTGACACTTCCCGTCGCATAGCTTCTTGTCACCTTCGTACCCGTGGCATAGCCGAGCAGGCCGCCCATGGCTTCGCCGTTTTGAACGGACGCCGCGGACGAGGAATTGTAAACTTGGGTCTTGCCGGACCATCCCACCAGTCCGCCGACGCTTCTAGTGCCGGTTACGACACCCGTTCCCATACGGTTATAGGCAAATATAACGTAAGGAGAATTGTTCGCTTCCGCATAACCGACCAAGCCGCCGACGTTTCTATTTCCCGTCACTTTACCGCTCGCCTTGATCAAAGACACCCACGCTTGCTTGTATTGATTCGTCTGCGACACCTTTCCCGCCAGCAAGCCTACGCTATTTTTGCCGACGACGCCTGACGCGGGATCCGCCTCGATCGTCAAGTCATATACGGCTCCATTGGTAATCTGGGAAAACAGTCCGATATTGTCCGCCGCCGGCAGATCGATCGACAGCCCCGAGATCGTATGGCCGTTGCCGTCGAACGTGCCGGTGAAGCCGTCATCGGAACTAAAGCCGATCGGCGTCCACGCTTCCGTCAGCGCGATATCGTTCTTTAAAATATAATAGCCGCTTAGCGGATAATCGCTTGAACCGATGAGGCCCAGGTTAAACGAATTCGTGACCTTCCAGGGACTTTCGGCCGTGCCTTGTCCACTCATGCCGCTATCCGCATAAGCGCTCCCGCCTGCGGAGGAAAACAGAGAAAAGACCAGCGCCAGGCTGGAGAGGAACGCAAGCCATCTCCTGTCACGCCAAGCTTTACTCCATCGCGCGCCGTATCGTTTATTCACGTCGTACCCACCTTTATCCAATAGTATCCAATCCTTGCTCAGCTTATCTGACGGCACCTTAAAGAAACCTTAAAAATCGACATTTTTCTAAATCGATCGCAAATAAAAAACAGGCTTTGCCGTTCTAAGGAACGGAAGCCTGTTCGTTTAGATTGATTTGTTTAGATTGATCCTTCATTTGCTTATCGCGTGCTTTAAGCAGACTTAGCCGGAATGCGCACCGTGATGGCGGTGCCGACACCTGGCTCGCTCGCAAGCTCCAGCGCAACTCCGTATTCGTACTTCAGACGTTTGTTGATATTCAGCAGGCCCACGCCCTGGGTTTCCTTCGCATCGGCGCGATCAAGCAGCTTCTTCAATTGTTCGGGCGCGATGCCGACGCCGTCGTCGGTCACGACCAGCTGCCATTGTCCGTCCGACAAGGCTGCCGTCAGCTTGACCGTCCCTCCCTCGATCCGGTTGCCGATCCCGTGCCGTATCGCATTTTCGACCAGCGGCTGCAGCAGCAGCGGGGGCAAGCGGAGCGCATAGGCTTCTTCCGGAATGTCGTATTCGAAGCGGATCCGGTCCTTGAACCTGGCTTGCTCGATATCCACATACGTTCGAATCAGCTGAAATTCCTCCGCAAAGGCGATCCGTCCCTCCGCGTTGCTGAAGCGGAAGCTGCCCCGCAAATAGTCGGAGAGGTCGACGATCATCTTGCGCGAGCGATCCGCGTCCGTATAGCTGGATGCCGCGATGCTGTTCAGTACGTTATGCAAAAAATGCGGCTTAATCTGCGATTGCAAAAACGCGACCTCCAGATAGACCGCCCGGCCGAGCGATTCCTTCATCGCCAGGAGGCTGCCGATTCGGGCCTTCAGCTCCTCCAGATCGAACGGCTTGGGCAAGTAATCGTTGGCCCCGGCCTGGAAGGCGGCCACCTTCTCCTGCGGCTGAATGGCCGCCGTCACCATCAGGACAGGCAGCTCCAGCAGCGTATAACGCTTGCGGATCTCCTGGCACACCTCGTAGCCCGACATGCCCGGCATCATCAGATCGAGAATGACGAGATCGATCCGGCCCGGCCGCTCGATCTCCGACAGCGCCTCGTACCCGTTTTGGACCGCGATCACTTGGTAATTCAGCGGCTGCAGCGCGTCCAGCAGCACCTTCAGATTCACGTGTTGATCGTCGACGACGAGCACCGTACGCTCGCCGTCCGGATTCGAGTAATGCGGCGTCGCAAAGGAATATTCGGCTGTCATGGGCTCGGCTCGGGTACTTGATCGTGATGTCGACGGCGCCGCTGCCGCTTCAAGACTTCGAGCCGCGATCGGGAGCGTAAAGGTAAACGTCGAGCCGACGCCAGGCGAGGAAGCGACCGTCAGCGTGCCGCCCTGCAGCTCGACCAGCTGCTTCGCGATCGACAGCCCCAAGCCGAAGCTGCGTCTCTGTGTGGACTCCAGCGATCTGAACGGCTCGAAAATGAAGGGAAGATCCTTCGGCTCGATTCCCTTCCCCGAATCCTGCACCGCAATTTCCAATCTGCCGCCGCGGTCTGCACCGGTCACGACGATGCTGCCGCTCTCGGTATGCTTGATCGCATTGTCCAGCAGATTGCCGATGATCTGACTCAGACGGCTCTCGTCGGCGAGCGCGAGCGGCAAGTCCGCGGGAACGCGATTTTCCAGCGCGATGCTGCGATCCATGCACAAGTAGGAATAGAACTGCACCTGCACCCCGGCGACCGAGCGGACGTCGATCGGCGCCGTCGCGATCCCGAGCTCGCCTCGCTTCAGCTTGGAGAGGTCCAGGATGTCGTAGACGAGCTGCGAAAGCCGCTTCGTAATATCCGTAATCAACCGGAGCTTATCCCGCTGATCTGCGGTCGGCGGAGACGCGGCATTATCGAGCATCGACTGAGAGATATTCATCACGCCATGCAGCGGCGTCTTGAATTCATGCGAGGTGCGGGCCAGAAAGTCGTCCTTCATCTTGTCCGCTTGCAGCAGCTGACCGGACAGCTCTTCGATTTTGTGAAAAGCGTTCGAGAATCGGAGCGACATGAGCAGGGCGAGCATCAACAGCACCAGGAAAGGCTCGACCGGCGGGAACGCATAGATCGGCATGCCGAAGTAAAAGTTCATATTCAGGCTTAGCGCCATCACGTTCAAGGCCAAAGCCGCCACGGCCAGATACCGGCTGCCGGCCACGCGGTGGAGAGCGGCCAATATGAACACGTAGGTAGCGTACAGCAAAGCAAAGGTAGCGAATAGAGACGTCAGCGGGCGAGTCAGTCCTCCCGATAGCTGAGGCCCGAAGCCGGCATCCAGCACGCCCAGTATCGTTCCGATCGCCACGCTGCATCGAACGAGCCATTTAAAGCAATAGGGCCGAAACGCCGTATTTAAATATAGGAAAAATCCGAGCCCAACGCCGATCGCCGAAGTCAGCTGGATGCGATAATAAAGCCGGAACGGGAGCCAGCCGGCTGCATGGAGCAGCACCCGCTCGCCGCTGACGCTAATAAACAGCGCGATGCAAAGACAGACGATGCCGAATACGGCAAGCGAGAAATCGTTCCTGCGCTGCGTATACAGACCGAAAAAATAAAGCCCCATGATCAGAAAAACGCTGACCGAAATCCAATCGTGCGCGGTCGCCCGATCGCGAAGCTCGGTAATCTGGCCGGCCTTGCCCAGCCGAATCGACTCGACGATCCCGCTGTTGGCGCGAAAATCGAAGTTGGCCACTTGCAGCAATATCTCGTTCCAGCCCGGCTGCAGCGTAAAATAGCTCACGTACGGCCGATTAAACGCCTCGTATTGCCGCTCCTCCGCCGGATTTCCGCTCGAGCCGACGACCTGGCCATTGACGATGAGACGATTGGAGACCGGGATCGACGCCGTTTTTAAACCGTAGACCTCGCCCGGATCGCGGACCTGGACGCGCAATCGATAGGTGGCCATGCCGAGCGTATCCATCTGCTTCGACCAGGATCCGGGCACCTGCGTTATCGCGGGCGTCAGCGGCTCTCCGTCTGCGGCGAAGTCCCGTCCGGTCAGCAGCTTGCCCGGATACAGCTCCCACTGGCCGTCCAGCGGTAGGATGCCGTCCTCCTCGAATCGCCATGCGCTGAGGTCCATCTCCCCATTCACCGCTGCTGGCGCGGACTTCTGAAGCTGGGAGGAGAAGGTCAACAACAGACTGAAGGTCGCGAATAACAAAAGGAGCGTGATGAGCGCCGCAGCGACTTTTTTTCTCATCGTACGCCTCGTGAGGCTTCGTCCGTCGTCTGCCGGATCAGCCGCAGCGTCTCGTCCTCCAGCTCGGCAGCTAGCTGGATCCGCACCGCCTGCTCAAGCTGCCGACCGACGCGGTAGGCTTCATGACGATCGCCCGCCTCCAGGTGCAGCCGCATCAACTCGCGTCCGTCCGGCTCGGACTCGGGGGCGAGCGCCAATATGCGCTGCAGGCTGTCGGCCGCGAGCGCTTGACGGCCCTGGCTCCGAAACGACGAATGCCAGCCGCGAAGCGCGCGGATGTACGAGGCTCTCGTCTCGAGCTGCCTGGGCACGGCCCAGCCAAAATCGCAGGCCTCCATGTATTCGCCCTGGTACAGCCGATTCATCCGGCCGTATGCGCTTACGTCTTGGGTCGGCGCGGAGCCTTCCAGATATCGTTCAAATACCGCGACATCGACTGTCACGCCTTCCAGTTCGGCCATGAAACCTTGATCGAACTTGTGGATACGGATCGGAACGCGGTGCTCCGTCAAGGTTTTCCGCAAATAGGACAGGCACGTATACAAATACGTCTTCGCCTTGTTCAGATCGTAGCCCGGCCATAGCGCTTCGATAATCGCCGCCGCATTCGCGGACTTTCCCTCGTAATGAACGAGATACGCGCATAGCTCCTTTTCCTTTTTCGTTTTCCAGGACACGCCGCCCTTGCCGGCGTCCGGCGCTTGAATCTGGAACCCGCCCAGGCATTGAACGACAGGCTCGGGGCACGGCTCGACGCTTGGCGTCCGGTTGGCTTGGAAAGTCGGTTGCGGCAAAGTTTGCCGGATACGCGCCACCGCGTTCTGCAGTCGATCTATCGTAAAAGGCTTCAGCAAATAGTCGGTCGATTGAATCTCGAACGCTTCCACCGCGTACTCCGAATAGGCCGTCGTGAAAATGATAGGCAGCGTAGGCAGCGTTTGCCGGATCCTTCTGGCCGCTTCCGTCCCCAGGATGCCCGGCATCTGATTGTCGAGGAAAACCGCATCCACGGCGGAACGTTCCAGCGCTTCGAGCGCCTGAACCGGATTCATGTACCTGCCGGCGATCTCGACATCGCCCATCTGCCCGAGCAGGATCTCCAGCAAATCCAGGGCATCTTCTTCATCGTCAATCAGCATCACGCGAATCATGCGGGCTTGTCTCCCTATTTCCATTTCGCCAAAATTTGACTCTTTTCTTGCCTTTCGACAACGAGGGGGCGGTTCCCTTCTTATTTCGGGTAGTTAAGTGCAAACTAAAAGAGAACGCTCCGAAAAGGACGTTCTCTCAAGGTTAAATCAGTTATAGATCGCGTTCATCGCTCAATTTCAAAGTAAATGAGCTCATTTTGTATATCGAAGTAAAAGTTGCCTATGTAATTCAATGACTTTATATCATTATTAAACTGGTCGCTGTATTTCCAATGATGCTCCTGGCCTTCATCGTTAACCAATGGAAACGAGGTCGTTAACGTCACGTCGCTCCATACGTAGGAGTTCTTGAATTTCTGAGCAACACCAGATTTAAGATACGCGTAACCCTTCATCCAGTAAGAGGATGGTCCGAATCGGTTTTCGCCGATCGAATCTGCCTGCCAGTAAGTCTCGTCAATTTGCTCTAAGCTAGGAAACCTGTCCAATACAGGTTGAATATGGGTCCTGGTGGGAACCGTCAAAGACTCGAATACCTTCTTCTCATCACTCGTAAAGCTATCGTAATCGCTAATGTAGGTTATGGGGCTATCACTTTCCGGATCACCTTCGACTCTTGTCGCTGATGGCGAATACAACTTGCAGACATTCGTTTCCCCGAACACCACGGTTAAAGAATCGCCGACTACGTATAAGGTGTTTTTTACTTTCTTATACTTTTTAACGTTTTCTTCAACAATTAAAAAAGAATGATTCGAAACGAATACTTCAAGCTTTAATCCATCAACGAATCTTCCTAATTGAAACTTTCCGTCCCCAATAAGCATGGCCGTATCTTTTCCTACTGGGTACTTCGATTCCTTGCACCCCGATACGATCCCTAAAATTAAGAATAAAGCAGTTATAAATGCTAATCTCCGAATCATCGATCGGCTGCCCCTTGAAACTTTTGGATTATAAGCTCACGAATGAGTATACGATTTATATTCAAAAATAAAAACCAGCCCTATATCTCCATTCCCGTCATCAACCTAGAAAGGAAATAGTTTGAATTTTGTCGAATACTGTAATTTAGTCATTTGACATGGGGGTTATTTTTTTGAAAAAGATAGGTTATGGGGTTGCTTTCTTGGCATTATCCATCTCGCTGGCCGGATGCGGCGGGAACAATCAATCCGAAGAAGTCGTGCAATTGAAGGAACAAGTCGCGAAGCTTACTGCTGAAAATCAAACGCTAAAGACGCAAGTCGAGGAGGCCAAGAAAGCCGCAGCCGCAACGCCTTCTCCGGATCCTACCCCTTCGCCGACGCCGGAGCCCACAGTTAGCCCGGTACTGGACGTGCTCACGTTAAAAAGCCCGCTAACCGTTGCGGATTTTGCCGAGATAACTCTGACCAAAGCAGCCTTTACTTCTAAGGTCGTACCGTCTAATCCGGGCAGTTATTACTCGTATTATGAAGTGAAGGAAGCGGGGAACATTTATCTCGACACGGTTTTGAAGGTAAAGAGCTTGTTGACTTCCGAAAAAGAATCGGATGAGTTCGCTTCCGTAAAAATAAAATACGATGATAAATACGAGTACGACAGCTTTGCGGTTATCGAAGAAAGCGGCGGAAGCGACTTAACGTACAGCAGCATCACGGATATCGAGCCGCTTAAGACGGGGACGTTGCATTTTATCGCCGAGCTGCCCAAGGAAGCGTCCAAGGACACGAAGTCCATCAAAGTGATGGTAACGATGCAGGGGAAAGACTATACGTATACGATGCGCTAATGCAAAAACCAAAAAAGCCCCGCGCCCTTTAGAGGGTGCGCGCGGCTAGCCGGTGCCTATCTGTGCGGGGGGCCCGTCAGATTCGGATGTCGTAGCGCCCTTCCTCCTCGGCCTGGTTGACGCCCAGCGCGTTTTTGTCCGGAGCCTGAGCGACGCTCTGCTGTTGTGCGGACTGCTGCCCTTCCGATGACGATCCGGCTTTCGCCGCCGAGTTATTCTTTTGAGCGATCTGCTGCTCGATTTGCTGAAGCTGCGTTTGTAGGAGCTCGAGCTTCTTTTCCTTCGTTTTCTGATCGTCCTTGCTCTGCTGCTCATCCTTGATCGCCGCTTCGATCTTCGTTTTCTGCTTCTCCAGAGCGGAGGTGTCGCTGGCTGTAGATGCGGAGCTTGAATAGCTGCCGCCGGATGACGATATCTTCATGAGGTTGCCTCCCATTTGACGGAATCCATGCCCGTCCCGCTCCCATCATGCATTAACGCACTGAAGACAGCCTGATCGCTAGCTGAAAGATTTCTGAATGGTATAATACGGTATTAGCGATAATTGAAGAAGCTATTGTTAGTGTTGTCAGTCAGCCTCATCCGCAATAAGCATCCGCCAAGTTACCGCAATGCACAATAATTACACGGTAGCGTAGTCAGTCGCATCTTCCCGCGGCTCGCACTTCGCCATGCACATTTATTGTGCACGGCGACGATGTTCAGAACTCAAACCAACCGCTGCGCCCTCACCATGCACAATATTTATGCAAGGTAGCGTAGCCAGTCGCATCTTCCCGCGGCTCGTGCTCCGCCATGCACATTTATTGTGCACGGCGACGATGCTCAGAACTCAAACCAACCGCTGCGCCCTTACCATGCACAATAATTATGCACGGTAGCGTGGTCAGTCACGTCTTCCCGCGGCTCGCGCTCCGCCATGCACATTTATTGTGCACGGCGACGATGCTCAGAACTCAAACCAACCGCTGCGCCCTCACCATGCACAATATTTATGCACGGTGGCGTGGTCAGTCACATCTTCCTGCTGCTTGCGCTTCGTTACGCATAATTATTGGTGCACAACAGCGATACTCGATTCCCGTCCATCCGCTCCCTGTCCTTTTCAGGAGGTGAAACATGATCATACTCGACGGTCTCTAGCTTCCCCCTGAGGAGGTTAGAGAACAGATGAGCAGAAGCTTCAAGAAAACGCCGGTTTGCAGCGATCACGCCACTCCGTATACGCGCTTGGCCAAACGGATGGCGAGCAAGGCGGTCCGTCGCTACAAAGACGAGATCGCGAACGGCAAGTGGTATCAGAAAGTATATTGCTCCTGGAACATTTGCGATTATCGATTCTACCAGACGAAGCAGCAGGCGATTCTGGAGTGGGAGACTGCACGTTCGGCATGGAAGCGTCGTTGGAGCCGAGCAGGTTGGATCAACGATTGGGAGAGAACTTACCGCAGAAAATAAGAAGAAGCGCCGGTCAGGGAAGCCCGGCGCTTCTTCTATGTTATGCGAAAAAATTCCCGTGCCGTCTCCGTCGTGGCCTTCGCCACTTCTTCAGCCGGCTTGCCGATGCAACGAGCCACGGCTTGCAGGATGTGCGGAAGGAACGCGGGCTCGTTTCTGCCCTCCGCCGGTTTCTCCTTCAGGTCCCGAGGCGTCAGGAACGGCGCATCCGTCTCCACCATCAGGCGGTCCAGCGGAATGTTCCGCACGAGATCCCGCAGCGGCTTGCCCCTTCGCTCGTCGCAGATCCAGCCCGTAATCCCGATGTAGAAGCCCAGATCCAGATAAGCCTTGAGTTCCGCATAGGTTCCGGTAAAGCAATGAACGACCGCTTTTGGCGCTCCATGCTCCTTCAGGATGGATATGAAGTCCTGATGCGCCTCCCGGTCATGCAGAAAAAGCGGCATATCGAGCTCCAGCGCCAGCTTGATCTGCTCTCCGAACCACCGGCGCTGCACGTCCCGCGGCGAGAAATCCCGGTTGTAGTCCAGCCCGCACTCCCCGATCGCGACGACTTGCGGTCGGACGGCCAGCTCTCTTAGCTTCCGGATCGTGTCCGGGCTGCAGTTCTTGGCATCGTGGGGATGCACCCCCGCCGTCGCATAGAGCTTCCCGGGATATTGCCCGGCGTAGTGCGCTGCTTCTTGGCTGCTTCTCAAACTTGTTCCTGTAATGACTAGCGGCGTGACGCCGCCCGCAATCGCCTTCTCGACGACCGCCTCCCGGTCCTGGTTAAACGAGCGATGCATCAGGTTGACGCTAATATCGACGATGGGATTGGAATTACTCATCTCTTTCTATTCTCCTCTTCCGCGTATGTCTGATAGACTGATATGCCTATTCTAGAAAATAATGGTCCACAAGTACAGCGCGAAGAGCAGGATCTGTTGACGTAGATCCATACTTGGGAGATGCACGGCGCCTCAGAGCTGAATGTGTTGACGTAGATCCATATTTTGCCGACGCATTGCGCAGCATTAAGCAAGAAGGCTGCCTCCAAGTCGTTGATTCGACATGGAGACAGCCCTGTTACAAATTAGTTGGTGAAACTAAGATCGCTTCAGCACAGCCATGACGATCGTTACGGCTTGGGCGCGCGTTACGATGCCGGCAGGATCGAAGCGATTGCCTCCGACTCCTTTGAGCAGCCCGGTCTTCGCGGCGGCCGCTACGTAGGGTACTGCCCACTGCGGAATGCGGTCTGCATCGGCGAAAGAGAGCGCGAACAGGTCTGCTTCCTCATCTGTCTGCAAGCCTGCCGCTCGCGCGATCAGCACCGCCATCTCCACTCGGGTCATCGCGGCGCCCGGACGGAAGGTGCCGTCGGCATAGCCGGAGAACCAGCCCTGTTCAACCGCTTGGGTCACGTACGGCTGCGCCCATGGAGCAATGCTGGCCGCATCGGCAAATCCCTCCGCCTTTCCTGCATTTGCGCTCGCTCCTCCACTTTGCGGCTTCAACGCCCGCGCCAGCATGACGGCGAACTCCGCCCGGCTCACCTGCCGGTTCGGCTGGAACGTTCCGTCCTGGTACCCGCTGACGATGCCGAGCCTGAACGCTTCGCGGATGCTGTCCGCCGCCCAATGTCTTGCCGGAACGTCGGCCGGCAAGGCTCCGCTGCCCGGACCGCCAGGCTGCGTCCCCGGATCCGTACCCGGCTCTTCGCCCGGATCTGTGCCCGGATTCGTGCCGTTACCATTGCCGTTGCCGGTTCCCGTTCCGGTACCTGGCGACGGCCCGCCGCTATCAGGCGCAACAGAGAATCTCACCTCATAAGCCGACTTCGTCTCGCCGTCCTCCGCGGTCACCTCAATGACGGCTTTTCCCGTCGCGGACTCTGGCTGGACGATCGTTACCGTCGCCTTCTCATGCATCGGAGCAGCGGCGACAACCGGCGCAGCCGTCGTTCCCGACGGAAGCACGACGTCGTATCCGGTCTTCTCCGCTTCGAAGCCCGGCACCGAAGCAACGGCATCGCCATAGGCGAGCGTCTTCAAGCGCGCGTCATGCGACTGCGCATCCTGGTACACTTCGATCGCGCTGACCCGGACGATCCCGAGCCCGTCGCCCTTGTAGCCGACGATCCGTACTTTGTCCGTCGTAACGTCCGGGATGAGCGTTTTGACCGCATTGGACGTATTTCCCTTGACCGAGTATAGCGATACCCACTTCGATCCGTCCCAATATTGCACGTCGAAGTCCTTCATCTGATAGCCTTGAGTGGAATACACTTCCACATGATTGAAGGTCGTCGGCGCCTTGAACGCGACCTGCAGCCACTGCGGATTGTCATAGGATGCCTTTATGTTCGTGTCCGAGGTCCACCCTTTCCAATCCCCGTATTGGCTCGTGATCGCCTTGACCGGACGATAGTCGTTCAGATAGTCCGTCGTAGACGCGGTAACGATCGCGCCTTCGAACAGCGGATTGACGATCTTGTCGTCGAACTTGATCGTGTAATCATAGGTGCCGCTGACGCCCGATCCGTCCCTGGCGGTGGCAACTACCTTGATGGTCCCCTCTTTGATCAAATAGATGATTCCCGTATCGGCCGTAATCCGCGCCTTGTCGGTCGGCGTGACGCCGTCCGCCTCGTAGACGGCCCACGCCGCACGTTGATCCAGCGTATCATCCGGCTCAAAGTAAGCAAGCAGCTGGCGGTTGCCGCCATCCTTGATCGTAATCTTCCCGGCCTTGGCCGGCGGCTCGCTCTGGTCCTGCCGGGCGATAATGACCGTCTTGGCGCCCGACATGCCGCTGCCGTCCTTCATGGCAGCCACCACCCGAACGATGCCGTTGCCTGCCCCGGCCGCCGTCAGCAAACCGGCTTCATTGACGGAAGCCAATGAAGTAGGCGTGCCGTCCGTATTCACGACCGTCCAGTTCACGCTGCCGGTCTTGTCGCTGCCGGCGATCGCAGCCGACATTTGCAGCGTTCCCTGCCGTACGAATACGGTCGTGGCATTGTCCGTGCTGGAAACGTCCAGCTTAGGCGCGAGCGCGGATTCGGCGGAGGTGACGAGCAGCAGCCAATCCTCCCCGTCCGGCTTCTCGGGAACGGTCCATTCGCCGTTCGCCGGCACGACGCGATCCGAGATCAACGTATAAGTGCCCGTTCTCGTGTCGTACCACTGCGCTTTGTAGGTCGTGCCGGCCATTTTTTTCAGCGTTCCTGTCTTCTTGTCGCTGTCGGCGAAATAAACGACGAACGTCTTGCTGCCGTCCACGGCCATGAACGTATGGTCGCGCGACGCGAAGTCGGCATAGCTCGCATCGCTGAATACCGGCGTCAGCTTCCACCATTCGAGGCTCGCATAAAACCGTTTGAAGTACGTCATCTGACTGCCTGCAGTCGCGTTCAGCCCGTCGAACCAACGGTAATACGAACCGTAGTGGAACCATTCGTCCGGCGAATGATTGATCGCCCATACGCCCTGGGAACCGTAGCCGAAGCCGAAGGAACCGTTCTGGAACGCGATGTACGGCGTTTTGCGCGGCGTATCGGCCGTTGTCACGTTGTTTTCGTAGCCCGTCTCGTACGTAATGACCGGTTTGACTTGCGGGTAAGCCATGAACGATTGATAGAATTCCTTCGTCAAGGTCAGCACCTGGGCAGCGAACCAGGAATGGAACGGCAGCTCTCCCCAGGTCGTCTCGAACGACGGGACCGCCGCCATATGGGCGGTCAGCGGGTGCTTGTAGTCATCGCTCTCGGCGATGCCTTGCGCCACGAGCTTCCAATATTGCGGATCAAGATCGCCGAACTTCGGGTCGATCTCCTGCGCAACCGTCCACAGCACCGGGTACGCGCCGTATCTCGCTTGCCAGTAGCGGCCCAGCCGCTGCAGCACATCGGGGTCCGTCACGCCCAGCACGCTCGTGAACGTCAGCGCCGCGTTGGCGTGCACCAGTCCGGCATCCGCGATATATTGGAATTTGCGGTCGATATCCGCGAGCTTGGCCAGACTGTCCGATTGAATGCCGCGGGTCACGTTGAGCCCCATACCGTTCGAATAGAGCGGCTCCGATTGGTACACGGTATAGCCCTGGCTGACGCGATGATCGACCGCGTACTTGAACTGCGAATCGACGCCGTCGACGTTCGAGGAGTCGAACTTTTCGTCCGGCATCAGCCAGTGCGTGTCGCCCAGATAGAAGAATGGCGTGCCGTCACCGTAGGTGAAATATCGTTTTCCTTCATCGGCCTTCAAGAAGCCACGTTGATAAATATCGAGCGCTCCGGCGTACGGAAGGACCTCGAAAGAGACCGGTTCGCTCTTGTTCAGGCCCGTATCGTCGGGGACGTTCGAAGCCGTCGTTACCGTCCATTGCCCGGCCGACGTCGGCGCGAAGCGAACCTTCCACGTATTTCCTCCGTCCCAGAAAGCCGGCCGGTTCAGCTTCTCGCCGTGCGGACCCGTGAAGACAGCGGTCACATCGACGTCAAGGAACGGATCGTCGTACGTCTTGGCGCTTACCAGCGCAAGCTCCTGCTCCCGCCAACTTTCTCCCGCCGGCACGATCTTGATATCCGCGGATCCGGCGATGCCCGAGCCGTCCGCAGCCGTTGCCGTCACGGTGACGATGCCGGGCGATCTCGCGGTCAGCAGTCCTGTCGACGGATCGATCGATGCGTCGCCGCTGGAGCCTTCCTTGGCAGCGACCTGCCAGGTCACCTCTTGCCGAGTCGCGGTGGCGGGCTGATAGACGGCGTTCAGCTTCATCGTCAAGCCCTTCACGACCTCAAGCTTCGCCGGCCCCTGCACCGTAATGCGTTCGACCGGGATCGGCTGCGAGGAGTACACCTGGAATTCGTACAGGTTGGCCCAGTCGCGGGCGGTAAAGCGGACGTACCTGCCTTCCGTCCCCGCCGGCAGCAGCGCGCCCATCTCGTTC
Organism: Cohnella sp. GCM10012308; assembly: GCF_042649185.1. NCBI lineage: Bacteria > Bacillati > Bacillota > Bacilli > Caryophanales > Paenibacillaceae > Cohnella > Cohnella sp. GCM10012308. The sequence continues at coordinate 50,343 of NZ_JBHRYU010000014.1, read as the reverse complement.
GGCTGCGTTTCTCCGTTCGTCGCCGTCTTATCCTTCAGATAGTCGAACGCGCTGCCGTCGCCGCTCAGCACGAGCGTCCAGTGCTCGGCATCGTCGGAGACGTAGACCTTGTTGGTGCCCTGCCACATCCTGTTAAAAAGAATCTTTACATAATCGAGGCTCAGCTTGCGTCCCAGATCGACATAGAAATCGACCAGGCCGTATCCCCCCGCCATCGTAACGGAATTTCCGTCCGTCAAACTGGCAGGCTCACCGTCATTGAACTTCATGCCGTTGTAGCCGATCGCGCTTGCCCCCTGCGAGACCAATCGCGATCCGTCAGGCGCAGCGGCCGCGTAATCTTTATTTTCTGCCAACGGCGCCTGGGAAGTGTACACTTCAACCTCGTACAGGTTCGCCCAGTCCTTGGTCGTCACGCGGACATAACGGCCCTCCGTCCCGTCGGGCAGCAGCGCCCCGAGCTCATTGGGCTGAGTCTGGTCGTCCGTCGCAGCCGTATCCTTCATATAATCGTATTGCCCTTCGCTACCCGAGACGACGGTCTGCCAGGTCGAGCCATCGTCCGAAACGAAGATCGTATTGTCGCCGTTCCACATCCGGTTAAATAAAATCCGGACGTAATTCAAAGGCTGCTTCCGTTCCAGATCGATCACGAAATCCACGGGTCCGTAACCGCCTGCCAACGTGTCCGGCAGGCCGTCCGTCAGATTAAGCGGGGCGCCGTCGTTAAAGGTCATTCCGTTATAGCCGGTGACCGCCGATCCCTTCGACACGAGATAGGAAGGCTCGGGCGCCGCCTCGTAAGCCTTGGCCCCGGCCGCAGCCGCGGGAAGCGTCGCGGGGATCGCCTCCAGCAGCAATCCGAGAATCAATAGGAGGGCCGTTAGGCCTGCCAACCGTTTTTTAACGAACAATCGCTATCACTCCTTCGCATCATTAAGCGCGTTCAAAGATTATAAAGCTCGAATTCATAGATAATCGGCGCGTGCTCGTTGCCAGACGTGAAGTAGATCCGCGCCTTGCTCCCTGTCACGGCGGGGAACGACAGCACGCGCGGGATGCCGGTCGCGCCGATCGTCGTTCCCGTATAAGCCGTCTGCCAGATCGAGCCGTTCCAATATTCGATCCGGAATCCTTGCGTCCGGCCGTTGTATTCGGTCAGCACGGCTTGGTTAAACGTCGTATTCGCCCCGAAGTCGACGGCCAGCCATTGCCCGCTCCAGCAGCCGTTGCACGCTTGCCAATCGGTAATATAGTTCTGATCGAACGCTTTTGGCGCCATCTGACTCGCATCCCAGGACGACGAGCTGGAATACGTCTTGCCCAGGGCCAGATTGGCCGGCGCCGCGGTGGCGGTCTTCTGCACGAGCAGCACCCAGTCGGAGGCGTCCGGCTTGCCCGGTATCGACCAGAGCCCGCCCGAGGCATGCACTTTATTCGAGATCGTCGAGTACGCGCCGGTGCGCGGATTAAACCATCGCGCCGTATACAGACGGCTGTTGTCCATCTGCTTGAGCGTTCCCGACGCCGTCGTGCCGTTAAAGAAAAACACCACATAAGTGCTGTTCCCGTCCGACGAGAGAAGAGAACGCGCGCCGTCGCCGAAAGAACCCCAAGCGCCGTCGTCGAACCGGGGCGTGAGCTTCCACCATTCCAGGCTCGTATAGAACGCTTTGAAATAAGAGAGCCGATCCCCTGTCGCCAGATTGGCGCCGTCGTACCACCAGTAATATTTGGCCGGCAGCTCGTAGGCAGTGCCGAAGTCATCAGGCTCTCCCGGCTTGGAGTAAACGTCGTTCCACACCCCGGCCGCCCCGTAGCCATAGCCGTATATGCCGTACTGGAACGCCTTGTAGGCCGCGCCTAGCGCACCGTTTCCGTCCGTCCAGAACTGATCGTAAGCGCTCTCATAAAGCACCGAGGGCTTGACCGCGGCATTGTTCCAGAAGTTCTTGGCGATGCTCATTCCGGTCATGTCGCCCTGCCACTGCACGGCCCAGCCGTCGTGATAGGCTTTGCTCGCCCACCACGAGGTCGAAGCGACCGTGGAGCTCGCGTCTTCCATGTGCGGCATGAGCGGATGGTTGTATGCGTCGTTGTCGGAGATGCCTTGACCCACGGCATACCACTTCTGGATCGTCGTCGCATCGTAATTGCCGTACATGTTCTTGTCGATCTCCTGCGCGATCGTCCAGATGACGGGATAGGCTCCATAGCGGGCGACCCAATAGCGCGCGATTTTGCCCATGTATGCGTTCGTATAGACGCCGTAGGCTGCGGGATCGTTCGCCCAGCTCACCTGCGCGTTGGCATGGACGAGGCCCTGATCCGCGATGTACTTGAACTTCCGGTCGAGGTTCGCGAAGCCCGCAAGATCGGCGTTCGTAAAGCCGTCGCTCAGGTTGGCGAGCGCTTCCTCGTCGGCGCCTGCGTGCGTCCCGCCGCCGTGCGGCTGCCAGATCGGCTCGGATTGGTAGACGGTGAAGCCTTGGGCGACTCTTTTATCCACCGTGTACTTGAACTGCGAAGCGACGCCTGTCGCATTCGACGTAGAGAACCGCTCATGCGGCAGGATCCAGTGTGTATCGCCGAGGTAGAAGAACGGCGTACCGTCGGCGTACGTAAGGTAACGGCCATTCGTGCTTACTTTTAGAAAGCCGTGCTTGTAAATATCCTTGCTGCCCGTATAACTTACGGCATCGACGGTCTTCGTCACGTTGTGCAAGCCCGCGTTCGCCGTGTCCGTGGCGGCCGTCGTCATCGTCCAGCTGCCGGTCTTGGTAGGCGCGAAGCGAACCTTCCACACGTTGCCCCCGTCCCAGAACGCCGGACGCGTAATGACCGTTCCGCCCGGCCCCGTAAAGGTCGCCGTCACGTCCACGCCGTTGAACGGATCCGCGTAAGTAACGGTGCTGCTCAGCGTAATTTCGACCGCCTGCCACTGCTGTACCGAATAGTCGGCGGCATACGCCGTCCGGGCGCCGGGGAATCCCCCGAGCGCCGCCAATCCCAACATAGAGCCGAATAATACACAGAAAAAAACGATTTTTCGCATCTGAATCTCTCCCTCGCGGTCAAGAATGAAATACGTTTCGGATCGCTTCCAGATATCCCATGCCGTGCTTGGTGTCCGGTTCCAGATACCCCCCTTCTGTCCATTCGTTCCATGCATAGACGGTCAACATCGGGGGCGAGAGCCGCGTGCGGTCCAGATACGCTTTGGCTTCTCGCAGCGCCGCTTCAAAAGCGGCCGGCGTATTGTCCGTGGCGACCGGCGTATACGGATAATCCCCTCTGACGTACGGCAGCTCCGGATCGCAGCGCGGGCTCGGGTCCCAACCCATCGTCACGTTCGGATAATAGGGCACGGAGGCGAATCGCGCCTGCAAGTCGTCCCACATCCCCGTCGCCTGCCTCGACCACGCCGCATAGTCGACGCCGGGGAACGATTCCGGCTCTGCATGATGCAGCCATACGTAGGACGTGACGCTGTCAGCGCCAAGCCTGGCGAGCAGCGCGTTCGCGTCGGGACCGATGATGTCGGCATGCTGCGGATTTAATCCCCACTCGACGAGATTCAGATGCAGATCCGCATAGCCGGCTTCCCTGACTTTGCGGCGAAAATCGGCCAGCGCTTCCGCGGTCTCCTCGATGCCACCGAGCCCGCGGATCAGCGTCATGCATTCGTAAATCGAGAAATAAAGCTTCCCGTCGATCGTCAAGTAGTTGTCATAACCGAGATAATGATCCACGATATAATCGGTCATCGCGTCGAACCGCGCCCGGGACACCTCGTTATGATTCGCCCACATGAGGGCGAACTTCAGCCGATCGCGGTTGCCGGCCTGCAGGAATCCTTCTTCCAGCGCGCGGTGCAGGAACGGCCCCTCTCCCCCGCCCATGTCCCAATACCAATCGTAAAGAAAACAGGTAATGCCGTGGTCGGCCGCCTCCCGAATCTGCATCTCCGATACGCGCGGATCCGCTTCGTCGATCTCGCCCCACATCGGCCGCTTCGGCTGCTCGTGCCCGGGAAACCGGGGCTTGGCGCTTCGCAGCGACGGCCATTCCGTCCATCCTTTTCCTTTGATCGCTTCGTTTTTCGGATCCGCATGCCACTGCGGAAAGTAGTAAACCGCTACCTCGTAGCCGCTGCCCATTCGAGCTCCCTCCTGTCTTTTGCACAGCCTAGCCCTTCACGGAGCCCATGACGAGCCCGCGGAGCATGCGCTTCTGCGTCAGCACGAACAACAGCAGGAGCGGCAGCATCGCCAGCACGCTGATCGCGAATACCGGGCCGTAGTTGGTCGATTGCTTGTTGAACATGAACTGGACGATCGTCGGCATCAGCGTCATTTTGTCCGGCGAGTTAAGGAAAATGAGCGGGGTCAGGAAGTCGTTCCAGATGCCGTAAACGTTCGTGAGAATAAACGTGCCGGTAGCCGGCAGCAGCAGCGGAAAAATGATGACCCAGAACATCCGCAGCGGCCCGCAGCCGTCGATGCTTCCCGCCTCCTCCAGCTCCCGGGGGATCGACTTCGTGAACGCCGAATAAAGAAAGGAAGCGAAAGGAATGAAGCCCGCCGTATAGAGTAAAATCAGCAGCGTACGCGTGTTGATCAGATGGAGAAAGCTCGCCAGCTTAAATAGCGGGATCAGGGAGCCCACCGTCGGAATGACCATCCCGGACATGAACAGGTAGAAAAAGAATAGAAACAGCTTTTCTTTCCGGCGAGACAGCACGAACCCGGCCATCGACGCGACCAGAATCGTGAGCGCCAGCCCGCCGACCGTGACGAGGAGCGAGTTGAACATGCTCCGAAAAAAAGACTTTCCCAGCGCAAGCTTGTAGTAGTCCACATAAAACCGGTCCGGCAATGCGAGCGGCTTGTAGAAGAGGCGCGGCTCCTTGAACGTCATTACGACCAGATACAGCACCGGGAGGAGAAACAGAAGCGCGGCCAGGATGAGCACGATTTCCAGCGCAAGGGAAGCCCGTTTGGATCCGTTCATCAGAGCTCGACCTCCTTGCGTCTGGTGGCCGACAGCTGCGCGATCGAGACGATCACGATGAAGATGGCCAGCACGATGCCACCCGCAGTAGCATACCCATAGTTATTGTCCTTGAAGGCGGCGTTGTAGACGGCCAGAAACAGCGTATACGACGAGGTGCCGGGGCCGCCGTTCGTCAGAATGTACGGCAGATCGAACATCTTGAGCGCGCCTACGACCGTCAGAAACAGCACGATCGTCACGGCGGGCATGAGCATCGGGAGCGTGATGCGGCGAAAGAGAGAAAAGCCTCTCGCCCCTTCGATCTCGGCCGCTTCGTACATGTCCTGGGGAATCGCCTGCAGGCCTGCCAGATATATGATCGCGCAATAGCCGATCGCCTGCCATTGCGTCAGCAGTATGATGGCCGGAAACGACGTTCGCACGTTGCCGAGCCAATCCTCGGCGACCGATTCCAGACCGAAACGGCCTAGCACGGCGTTGATAAATCCGTCGTACTGCAGCATCTGCCCCCAGACGACGGAAGCGACGACCAGACTGACGACGACCGGAAGATAGAACGAAGTCCGAATGAACGACCCTGTGCGGAACTGCCGGTTAAGCAGCACCGCCGCCAGCAGAGCCAGCGGATTTTGCACGACAAGTCCGAACGCCGCCATCTTGAGCGAATTCAGCAGTCCGTCCGTCATGTGCGGATCTTTCCATAGATAAGCGTAATTGGTCCATCCCGTAAACTTCGGTCGCCCCACCCCGGTCCAATCGGTGAACGAATAATAGATGCTCTGGAGAAACGGAACATAGAAAAAGAGAATAAAAATAGCGGCCGCAGGAATGAGAAAGAGGACCGCCGCCGCATATTGCTTTCGTTTCAGGTTCATTGCCGCTGCTTCCTCTCGATGGAATGATGCGTTCAACCGCATGCGCAGCGGCTGCGGTTGAACGCGGTACGGCTTGCCGCCGCTGCCGGGCCCCCTGATCAGGATGCGGGCAGCACGACGGTCGCCTTGTCTTTATTCATTGCATCCTGTGCCGCCTGCAGATCCGCGGGATTGAACTTGACGCCGGAGACGACGTTCGTCAGTACGTCGATCATCGCGTTGGCGCTGCTCGCCGGCATAAAGGAGCTCAGCCCGTACGGAAGCGTAAGTCCGCTGTCCAAATACTGCTTCACCGTGTCCATGACCGGATCGGTGAATTGGACGTTCACGTCCGTGAACATCGGCAGACCGCCTTCGCCCTCCAGCCACGGCCCCATAATCTCCGGGCTCACCATCAGCGAGACGAGATCCTTGGACTCCTGGACCAGCTTCGTCTTGGCGTTAATGCCAAGGCCTGTGCCGGAGTTGAAAACCATGCTGCTCTTGCCGGCGTCGTCCATGAACGGGAAGAAGCCGATCTGGAATTTATCGAAGCCGCCTTTCTCGATGTTTTCGACGTTCGACGCAGGCATCCAGGGCCCTTGCACGATCATCGCGGCTTCGCCGGACGCGAACAGCTGCGCCGATTGCGGCCAGTCGATGCTCAGCGCGTTTTTATTGAAGTAGCCCTTGCCCTTCATCGTCTCCACTTGCTGGTATACCTTCTGGATGACGGCGTCGTCGAACTTGACCGTGCCGTCGTACAGCTTCTTGCCGTAATCCGCATCGCTTGGGAACGTGTAGGACTGCAGCCAGTTCATGAGGAACATGTTGGCGGTCCACAGGTCCTTGAAGCCGAGCGCGATCGGCGTCTTGCCGGCGGCCTTGATCTTCTCGCTGGCGGCGAGGAATTCTTCTGACGTCTTGGGCGGTTCGATGCCCATCTTGTCGAACAGATCCTTGTTGTACCAGATGCCGCCGCCGATGCTGCCGGAGCCCGGCGCGCCGTACAGCTTGCCTTCATAGACCAGGGACGGGTCTTTCTTCGCGGCGTCGCTCATGCGCGACACCCAAGGCTCGCCGGACAGATCCAGGAGATTGCCTGCTTTGGCATAGTCCAGCGTCTGATAGAATGTTACGTCCGGGGCCGTGTCGGAAGCGAACTGCGCCTTCAGCTTGTCGAAGTAGGTCGCGCCCAGCGTCACGTCCCATTGGATCGTGGCTTTCGGGTACAGCTTCTTGTAGCCTTCCTCTACCGCCTTGCGGAACGCCACCTGATGCGCGCGCTCGTCCAGGAACCAGGCGCCGGCGCGAATCGTGAACGCCTTGTCGTTGGAAGCGGCTCCCCCGCCTTCCGTTCCGGCATTGGTGTCGCCTCCGCTCGTCGCGCTTGCGGTCGCGGAACCGCTCGGGCTGGCGGTCTGCCCAGCTTCTGCGTTATTGTTTCCTCCCGAGCCGCTGCAGCCCGCCAGCACCGACGTCACGAGCAGCGTCGACGCCAGCAACGATGTAACCCTCTTTTTCATGTGCGAGCCTTCTCTCTGTAGCAGGATAACTTTCTTGCTTCATTGTAATCGCTTCACGTTCTCGCACGGATACTTGCATTCTGGTTTATCATTGCTGTGTTTTACTTCCCTCCGTCGCGCTGCGCAGATGCATGAAGCTTGTAGGCGCTCGGAGACATACCGACGACCTTCTTGAACAGCAGGCTGAAGTGCGCGTAGTTTTTGAACCCGACCGCATAAGCCACCTCGTATGCCTTCAAGTCTTCGCTCAGCAGCCTGGCCTTCGCCGCCTCTATGCGGGTTAACCACAGCAGATCGGAAAAGTTTTTGCCGGTCTCCTTCTTGATCACGCGGCTCAAATAGGAATAATTGACGCTCAGCCGTTCGGCGACCATCCGCAGCGTCAGCTCGTCCTCGTACGCTTGTCCGATGATCGCCTTCGTCTCGGCGACGAGCCGCTTGGGCGCCTGCTCGACCAGCGTGCCGATCCGGGCGGCGCAGCCCTGCATCAGCTGCTCGATATCCCGCATCATATCGGTCAGGATGACGCTGGACAGCAGCTTCTCTCGAATGCGCAGCTTGTCCTTCGGATCGATCGAGAGGCCGAACTCCTCCATCACGTACTCCGCCTTCTCGACCAGATTGATGCAGAAATGCTGAATGTCCGGCTTGCCGGCGCCCACGGTCAGCATTGTCCGGTAGGCCTCGCGCAGCGCGTCCGCGATGCCGTCGCGATCGCCGATGCGCAGCAGGTCCTCCAGCCGGTTGGTGGACAACAGCAGCTGCCGGTCCTTCTCGCTTCTTATCGAACGGATCGCATCGTAAGCGATGACGGACCGCTTGCCGATCAGCATCCGGTACTCCATGCATTCCGCGATCTGCCGGAGCGCGTCCGGCAAGCAGAGCAGCGAAGGCTCGGCCCGGCCGATCCCGACCGACAGGGAGAGCTCGTTCGCGGCGCCTCCCAGCTCCACCATCCGCTTGGCAAGCTCCAACGCCTCCTCTTGCAGGCTTGCGGGATCGATCCCGCTCCCGCGCAACAACACGTAGAGGCCGGCATTCGTCCCCTGCGTCCAATAAGGAACGGCGCTTCGCTCCAGCGCCGGCATCACCGCCGCCAGCACGGCGCGCTCGCGGAACGGACTCCGCTCCCCGGCCGCTCCAGCGACCGTATCCAGCTCGCCGTAGAGCAGGATGAACGGCTCGTCCGGCTGATTGCGGTCGCGCAGCCAAGCCAGCTTCTCCTCGTCGCGATCGGCCGGTCCGCCGAACAAGACGAAGAACGCCTCCTGGTGCTTCCATTCCGTCATGAGCTGCTGCTGCACCTGCTTCACGGCCCATACCAGATCCGCCGCGACGAACGGCTTCGTGATGAAATCTACGGCGCCGAGGCGGATTGCTTGCCTGGCGTACTCGAATTCGTTGTAAGCGGACAAAAAAACGATGGGCAGCTCCGGCTGCTCCTTGCGAATGGCCTCCGCGAGCGCGATGCCGTCCATCACCGGCATGCGGATGTCCGTCAGCAGAATATCCGGCCGTATCTGACGAGCGAGGGTCAACGCTTCCGCGCCGTTCGCGGCGACAGCCGCGACGCTGCAGCGGATGTCCGCCCATTCCGGCATAGCGGCGATATAGTCTCGAATTTCCCGTTCATCGTCCACGATAAGCATTCTCATCCCGTCGATTCCTCCTGCCATATTTGAATCGGTATCGTCGCCTGCACGGTTACGAAGCTCCCGTCGCGAGTCAGCTTGACGCCGTAATCGCTGCCGAAATGATGCCGGATACGGTCGTTTATATTGTCCATTCCGGAGCCGAGCCCGCGTTTTGCGCGATGCTCGCTCGCTCGCGGAGAATGGCCCTCCGGCACGGCTTCCTCCTCTGGCGAAGGATTGCGGATTACGATCTCCAGATGGTAGTCCGCCTCCTTCACCTCGATCTCGATCTTGCCGCCCTCCGGCAGGCGGTCGATGCCGTGCAGGATGCAGTTCTCCACCAGGGGCTGCAGCATGAACCGGGGAACGGCAGCCAGGCGGAACATGACCGGCAGGACGATAGCATATTGCAGACGCTCCCCGTAGCGGTACTGATGAATCTGCAGAAAGCTCTCTACGTATTGCAGCTCCGTCGCAAGGGGCACGAAGGTGCCGCCCGGCGTAATCGAATAGCGGAAAATGCCCGACAGCTTCCGCACGACGTCCGGCACGTATTTTGCTTTGTCCGGCGCTTGCGAAATGACGCTGATATATTCCAGGATGTTGTACAGAAAATGCGGGTTGATATACATGCGGATCGCCTTCAACTCCGCTTCGCGCACTCTCAGCTCGCTCTTGTAGTTCGTCTCGATCAGCTGCTCCGTCCGGGTGACCAATTGATTGTAGCCTCGGCAGAGCATGGCGATCTCGTCCTGTCCGCGGATATTCGGGAAGATGTGATACTCCGCTAGCTCCGCCTTGCGCATCAGCCGGTACAGCCGCCGGATCGGATGGGTGATTCGCTTCAAAATCTGATAGGTCGTGATAAACACGGCCGCCCATGCCGCCAGCGTCACGGCGAGTGCGAACAGCGTTTGCTTCTTGACCAGCGCGTTCGCCCCCGCCGTCGCGATGCGGACATATTGGAAATCGGACGTTTGCGATTTCTGCCGCACGACGAGCCGGTCCTCTTGGCCGCCGGAGCCAAGCAAATTGCCGATGTCGGACAGATTGGAGGAAGACACGATTAAGTTGTCCGCGTTCGCGATATAGAACGTCCCCCGCTCGTATGTGTCGTACAGCTGGGAGGCTTTGGCCGGATCGATGGTCAGAACGAGCATCCCGATCTCCGTTTCCGAAGTCATCGCAGCACCGCCGGCATACAGCTTCAGGTCGCAGGCCATCCGTTGGTAGTCGGTGAAAAACGCCCACTGCGGCACGTTCGGGAATTCGAAAGGCAACAGCCGGAAGGCCGATACATATTGCAAGCGCTTACTGGAATCCGTAGCATAGATGTCTCCGGCTTTGTTGATCAAATAAAGGTTGTCGACGAAATCTCCGACATTGTTGCGGGCCTGCTCCAGCTCCGATTGCATCAGCTCGGCCGCGGCCGCTTCCTGCCGCCGATGGTCCTCGCCAGCCGGATTCGTTCCCTCGCGGGCGTCCATCAGCAGCAAGGAACGGATCGCCTCCTGCCGCCCGAGCTCCGACAGCAGCTTGCGCACCTCATGCAGCCGGGCGTCGATCTTGCTCGCAGTGACGTTCAGGTCCTGCTGTACCGTCTCCGTCTCTTTCTTCTCCAGCAGTTGATCGGAGCGGACATAGAAGGCGGCGCTGACGACGACAAGCGGGACGAGCGTCAGAATGGAGTAGCTGATGAGCATTTTGTACAGCAGACGGGAGCGGATCGTACGAACAAGGCCGGCTAGCATGCCGGCCCCTCCTTGGCTTCATATTTAACTTTAGCCGCAGCGATCATGGCCTCGTTTTCGAATTGCGCTCTTTTCAAACAACGCCCTCCTCTTTTAACCGATGTCTTGCCCGCTTCCGAATACGCGCGTTTCATTGATTTGCCTTCATTATAGGCGCGGGGAGCGGGATTGTATGTAGAGGGGATACCTCAAAAGGTGGACGATTTTACGCGATGCAGCATTGCGTCCGCATACTGCTTCGGCGATCTTTTTTCGTGACGCTTGAACAGCCGGCTAAAATAATGCGCGTCGTCGTACCCGACCATCTCGCTGATGCGCTTGATCGGATGCTTCCCTTCCAGAATGAGCGCCTTGGCTCTCTCCATGCGGCATTGGATGACGTATTCCATCGGCGATTTTCCCGTCGCTTTCTTGAACATCGTGCGCAAGTAGTTCGGAGACAGCGCCAGATCGGCCGCCAGCCGCGCAAAGTCGATGCTCTCGCGGTAGTGGTCGCGCAAATAGAGAACGACCGCGTCGATTTCTTCCCGCCCCTGCCGCTTGTTGGCGTTCTCTTCCGCATAAGCGGTATCCAGGTACATGAGACGCAATATTTTCAGCAAAATCGCGCGCATCTCCAGCTGGAAGCCGGGCGTCCGCTCGGTGAACGCATGCAGCAGTTCGGTGAACAGCCGTTCGTAGTGAAGCGGGTCGCCTGTCCGGATCAAGGACGGAAACGCCACTTCGCCCGGTTCGACGAGCGGACGCTCGTCCAAGCCTTCTTCAACGGGGAGGACATCCTGCGTATAGTCGCAGTCCGAGTACACCTCCGGCGGAAAATCTAGCGTATCGCCCATGTAAAGGTAGTCGAAGTGAACCGCAAAATAACGCGCGTGCCCGGGAGGAATCACGCAGGAATTGCGCTGATGCGGCCGAATGACGTGCAAGTCGCCTGCGCTGACCGTATAGGAAATACCGTCAAGAATGTAATCGCCGCCTCCATGCGTGAAGAAAACCAGCTCGTGATCGTAGATAAAACGAGGCGGCACCTTGATATCTCCCGGCCCGTCGTATTCGTGCATATAACGGACATAGGGCGCCAATTGCAAAAAATTGACTTCCCTGCGTGCGGAAAAGGTCATGGCCGAGTCACCCCTTTGCGTTCCTGCCTCTATCTTCCCCGGATGCGCATGACCAGTCAAGCCGTTAATCGACAGACTTACAGCGTTACCTCGCCTTTCACCATCTTACCGGTCTCATCGATCAGCGTCTGGATAAACTTCAGCGATGCCGCGAGCTCGGGTTCCGAAAAGGCGTCCAGCGCGCGGATAAAGGAAGCCTCTATTTTCTCGTGCATCATCGCGTGCACCTCGAAGATCTGCCTGCCTTTGGGCGACAGGCTGAAGTACACTTCCTTTTTGTTGTCGTTCAACTGACTTCGCTTGATGAAGCCCTCTTTCAGCAGCTTGGTGCTTATTTTCGTAATGCTCGCCTTGGACAGATTCATTTTCTCCGCGATGGACGTGTTGTTGACGGGCTCGTTGCGCCCGATGCAGTCGATGACATGAATGCTGGTCATATGACTTGGAATCGAAGCAATGCCCTGCACCCGCGCAAGGTCGGCAAACGCGTCAATCTCGGAAGAAACCGTCTGCTCGAATACATGCAGATAGTGATTGAAACGGCTGTGCAGCAATCGCTTGAGCCCGTCGGATGTGCTTGTCATGTTAAAGCGCTCCCTATCATGTCGGTGAATGATCGTTTATTTATCAACAAATATATCACAGGACGGTTGCGATAAAAAATGAATTTGACAGATGGTTAGGCCGCAATTATAGTTTACCTGTAAACAATATTTGAATAGGACGTGGAGGGTTGACCATGAATATGTCCAGGACCATACGGGAACGCAGATCCATCCGTCGATATAGCGCAAGGCCGGTGACACAGGAAATGATCGAATCCTTGCTGAACCAGGCTGCGCGTCTATACCAGGCCGAAGGCGAAGGCGCCTCTCATTGGCGCAGCATTTGCTATTCCACGCCGGAAGCGCGTCACAGGCTGGCCGACAGCATGATCGCCAAGATGAAGGGAAGCACGCTCGGCAAGCTTCTGCCGGGCAAAATGCTGGATCTCATGAAAAAGCAAGTGACGGAAACGCCCGCTCAACTGGTCTTCATCGCGGAATCCGGCAGCACGCAGCGGCAGAGCGACGAAAATTATGCGGCGGCATGCAGCATTATGCAAAACGTTCAGCTGCTGGGCTGGGAGCTGGGACTCGGCATGCTGTGGTACACGGATCCGATGCTGAACAGCGCTGCATTCGAACGGGAGATCGGTCTGGGGGAAGGCGAGCGATTTGCGGGGATCTTAAGTATCGGATTTTATGAAAAGGTGCCGAGAGCGCGAAAAAGAACGCCCGCGGAGCACAAGTGGACGGCCATTGAAGACGAAGCGAATCGGTATGCGGACCACCTTCGGGTATCTTCGCTTAAAGGATCAGCACACCAGGCCTCTTCGCGAACGGTATCTTCGCAAAGCGTTCTGGCCCTGCTGAACGATGCCGTCTGGGCGCCCAACGACGGACTGCGCGAGCCGTGGCGATTTGTTTATGCGGGGGACGGCGAGGCGGCGGATCGGCTTCGCGCCTTGGATGAGACTGCGCCTGCAGCGTTTCTGCTCGTCGTAGCCAAGGAAGAGCCGGATCCGCATAAGCGCGAGGAAGATTACGCGGCGGTATGCTGCCTGATCCAGAACTTTCAATTGTTGGCCGCATCCGAGCCGTGGCCCGTACGGCGGACGCTGCCGGAATGGATCTACGATCCGGCGCAGTGCAAGCCTTTCGGCGTCCGGCCGCAGGAGCGGATCGTGGCGGTGCTAGCGCTTGGCGGCGAGGGGCGGCATTCCTCTTCGGCGCTAGCGACTCTGGCGTCCGTACCGATTAACATTACGCATTGCTAAGCGTACGAGAAGCTTGCGGGATATCCAGACCACGACAGATTTGCGATTTTCTCCTGAGTCGCACGCTTCTCGCTCAGCGCAGCTTCAATCGGACTTTCTGAAAAGTGAAATTGTGATCCTCTTCGCTGCCGGAAGACACCATCCACATTTCCTTGCCGTCTTCGCTGATCCATTTCGTCGGAAATATGGGCTGATAGTCACCTGAGCTTCCCCAGTTGTTATCCTGATGGAACAGGGACCAAGGCCCCCATGGATTCGGAGCCTCGAACAAGGTCAACTGGCTCGGAAACCGGCTGTCGTCAATGGGATCTCCCGGCTGCTGGTGATAAGGACGTGGGTTGCCTTGTTTGTCCGTGAATGAAAAGTTGCCCATGATGTACCGATTTAAGCCTTTATTGAACGAAACATGATTTTCTCCCGTCATCAGCGGATATTCAAACACCGGAGCTGCGCGGTACGCATCCGAATGCCAGACCGGTTGGCTATGCTCATCGCCCGAATAGAACGTCCACGCATCGCGCTCGAGGATGCGATCTCGGCGGACTTTTCCCAGGAGCAGGTAATCGCCGTTGCACCAATAGCTATTCCCGTCCGTCGCGGCAGGGAAATACGCATAGACGAACTCGTCCCTGGCCCCCTCGTAATCCTGCCCGAATTGGATGAAATGCGGAGATGCCAATCGGCCGTCAAAGAAATCCTGCCGAGTCGCCTCCCGGTTCCATGTGTTGCCGTTATCATCGCTCGTAATGATCCAACTGGAAATATTATGTTGGCGATTAAAAGACGGATTATCTCCGAAATTCATCAGCTGCACCGCGAAATACAATACGCCGTTCAAGCTCAGCAAGCTCGCCGGCTTGACTCCCCAATGCGGATGCACATGGGGACGCTGGCAATATTCCTTGGGGTCGATCGGCAGGTTGTCGATGAGAAACAGATGAGGATACGGCCCCCAGAATGGTTCGCCCGGATGGCCTTCAATCCGCCATACGTTCATTGGGCTTCCAAGATTGTCCCCTGCCGCGCCGTAACAATGGCCGTCCGCCGCCCAAGTAATCGGCCACATGTCTCCGTCGGCTTTGTGATATCTTCGGCTGTCCATGATCGCGCATTCAATCATTTCGCTGATTGGAAAATCGCCGCTCATTCTTGCACCCCATCTATGTGTTATATTTTTTATGTATCCAGCTATATTATATCCTTGATTTAAAAGGACTTTTCTAGCTAAAATGCTTAAAAATATAACTATTGCGCTAATCAGTAGAGGGGATAACTATGGATTCAACAGATTATGGAATGCTTGTCTACACACCAAGTCAGTTGGCTAGGTCTACGTTTTTGTATGTGCAACATATCGGAAGATGGAAGTATGACGACGATTACGTCATTACGCGGGAAGGGTTTGAAAGTTATTTATTTCAATACACCTTTAGCGGTCGCGGCTATCTTAAGCACGAAGACAGGGAATATGAGTTACTGGCTGATTCCGTCCTTCTTATCGATTGCCGGAAATATCATGAGTACGGGACGCTTTCGAATGAGCAATGGGACGTAGGCTGGGTACATTTCGATGGAAACGGAAGTGCCTCTTATATGCAAGCTATACACGATAAATACGGACCCGTCATTCGGCTTCCGGTTCCACACAGGTTCATTCAGCACCAGCAAAGTCTTATCGAGATCATTAGAGGCAACGGCGTTAACCTTGAAGCAGAAGCCGCACTTCATATCTTTCAGTTACTAATGGAGGTTTTCACAGCAGGTACAACCTCCCCTTCCGGCGATGGTATTCTGGTGCGTCAAAGAGATGGCCTCGAGAAAGCACTTCAATACCTGCAAATTCGTTATGCCGAACCTATTTCCGTAGACGACTTGGCCCGAGAAGCAAACATGAGCAAATCCCACTTTACGAGAGCCTTCAAACTTTGGACCGGGTGCTCTCCCATTGAATATTTAATCAGACAGCGTATTACAATGAGCAAGTCGCTCTTGCTCCGAGAACGAACAAAATCAATAGAGAGAATTGCCGAGCTCGTTGGCTTTGAAAGCGTTAGCCATTATATTGTGACTTTTAAGAAATACGAAAATCGCACGCCGTTGCAGTATCGAAAAATGTGGTTATGATTTTTCATTTCTCGCCTTCCGACAGGTGAGCGTACTGACGGCCCATTGGGAGCAGCCCTTCCTGCAAAATCGACGGGAGCGCCTTCGTATTCGTGCCGTGGTACAGCACCTCCGGCGGCTCGCCCGGCGCATATTGTACCTTATCGTGGCTATGTCCGTATCTGGCCCGGATGCGTTCGTCCTCGATGACGAACCGCTGTTTATCGGAATTTCGCACGACCTGCTCGAGGTCCTCCCTCTTCACCCAAGACCAGCCGGACTGGGCTTGAATCGCTTCTATGAGAGAAGGAAGCGGACATGAGCCGTCCTCCGGATCGAGCGTCACGCCGAACGCTTCGGGGATGTGCCGCAATATCTTCGTCATTAGTTTGCTTAGGCTTTTCTCTGATTTCTGATTAAGCACGATAATCACTTCCTGAATGTCAGACTGATAGGCCTATTCTAGGAAATATAGGTCGATAAGTACAGCGCATGCGTTATCCATCTTCATAAAAAAGCAGGCTACCCTAAGGCTGTTTGTTTAACAGACTCCGGATAACCTGCCATTTCGCCTACTTGCCCAGCTTCTCCAGCATTCTCATCAGAACCGTTACCGCTTCTGCGCGCGTCGCTTCGGCTTTGGGATTAAACCGGTTCGCGTTGGAGCCTTCCATAATGCCGAGCTTCTGCACAGCTGAGGCAGCGCCCTTTACCCAGCTCGGAATCAGATGGTCGTCGGCAAAATCGGTTGACGCATTCGCATCCGGCGATAACTGCAGCGCTCTGGCAATCATCGATGCCATCTCCGCCCGCGTGATCGTCGCATTCGGCCGGAATGTGCCATCTTCATAACCCGTAATGATATCGGCCTTTACCGCTTGCGCGATCGCCTCCCGTGCCCACGACGGAATCTTCGCCGCATCCGAGAAGGTCAATCGGGCGCCTTCGACCTCCAGCTTCAATGAGTTGGCGAGCATGACGGCAAACTCCGCGCGGGTTACCGTCCGATTCGGTTTAAACGTGCCGTCCGGATAACCGCTCACGAATCCTCTGCTCACCGCCAGTTGGATATTGGAGGCTGCCCAGTGTCCGGAAATATCGCTGAAGTCAATCGTTGTCGGGGACTCCGCCGATCCGCAAGGCACCGACTTCCCGTTCACCGTTTCCACGCACAGGACTACAAATTCCCCCAAGTGATTGGCTTTGATCGATATCCAGTTGCCGTCGACCCTGCCGCCGGAAACCTCCGCCCATGCTTTCTTTATATCGTCATAGTAGAACATGGCCGGTTGCTGCCCCTCCGTCAGAAGCGATGGATCAAATGCATAGGAGATCGTTACCAAACTTTTAAAGCTATCCGGGATGTCTTTTGAGATCTCGTAGACGCCGCTTACGGGATCTTTTTCTGTCGATAGTAAATTTTCGGCTTCCCTGTCTCGTGCAATCGTTATTTTTACATCCTTGTCCGTAGCCCCTGAGGGGATGAATACTTTGACCCGATCTTCAAAGCTCACCTCTCCTGTTCCGCCTGCAGGCAGCGATAGCCTTCCGTCTGTGGAGACGATTTTGACCGGTGGGCTGGAGGTTACAATGGCTTGCCACTGCGCGTAGAGCGTCACGCTTGCCGTCCCCATGGTGAAAGTTGCGGCGGGGGCATAGCTCGTTCCGCTGCCGTTAACTGCGGTGTTCCACCCTGTGAAAATGTAGCCGGCTTTCTCCAGATTACCTGTGTTTCCGAGCACCGTCACTGTCGCGCTCTGTTCGTAGGCACCACTGTCCGTTGGTAGATTACCTGCCGTGCTGCCGTTGGCGTTGTACGTGACCGTGTATGTCGGATTCAGCGTCCATTGCGCATACAGCGTCACGTTTGCTGAACCCATGTTGAACGTTGAACCGGCGGCCCGTGCTGTACCGCTGCCGTTCGCAGCCGTGTTCCAGCCTGTGAATGCGTAGCCGGTTCTCACCAAACTCCCCGTGTTTCCGCGTACGGTCACCGATTGCCCGTTCTCATACGCGCCGCTGTCCGTCGGCACCGCGCCACCTGTACTTCCGTTGCCGCTATACGTCACCGTATACGTCGGATTCAGCGTCCATTGCGCATACAGCGTCACATTCGCCGAACCCATGCTGAACGTTGAACCAGCTGCCCGCGCTGTGCCGCTACCATTTGCCGCCGTATTCCAGCCTGCAAAGGTATAGCCGGCTCTCACCAGACTTCCCGTATTCCCGCGTACGGTCACCGACTGACCATTCTCGTACGCGCCGCTGTCCGTCGGCACTGAGCCCCCGGTGCTGCCGTTCCCACTGTACGTCACCGTGTACGTTGGATTCAGCGTCCATTGCGCATACAGCGTCACATTTGCCGAACCCATGCTGAACGTTGAACCTGCTGCTCGTGCTGTACCACTTCCATTTGCCGCCGTATTCCAGCCTGCAAACGTGTAGC
Organism: Cohnella sp. GCM10012308; assembly: GCF_042649185.1. Lineage (NCBI taxonomy): Bacteria > Bacillati > Bacillota > Bacilli > Caryophanales > Paenibacillaceae > Cohnella > Cohnella sp. GCM10012308. The sequence continues at coordinate 32,073 of NZ_JBHRYU010000014.1, read as the reverse complement.
CGGTTCTCACCAAACTCCCCGTGTTCCCGCGTAAGGTCACCGATTGACCGTTCTCGTACGCGCCGCTGTCCGTCGGCACTGAGCCCCCTGTGCTGCCGTTCCCACTGTACGTCACCGTGTACGTTGGATTCAGCGTCCATTGCGCATACAGCGTCACATTTGCCGAACCCATGCTGAACGTTGAACCTGCTGCTCGTGCTGTGCCACTTCCATTTGCCGCCGTATTCCAACCTGCAAACGTGTAGCCGGTTCTCACCAAACTCCCCGTGTTCCCGAGCACCGTTACCGATTGACCGTTCTCGTAATTCCCGCTGTCCGTCGGCACGGTTCCTCCCGTGCTGCTGTTAGCGTTATACGTCACTGTGTACGTCGGTGTCCACTGCGCATACAGCGTCACATTCGCCGTGGCCATACTAAACGTGGAACCTGCTGCCCGTGCTGTGCCGCTGCCATTCGCAGCAGTGTTCCAACCTGTGAACGCATAGCCGCTTCTCACGAGACTCCCTGTGTTCCCGCGTACGGTCACCGATTGCCCGTTCTCATACGCGCCGCTGTCCGTCGGCACCGCGCCTCCCGTGCTACCATTGCCAACGTACGTCACCGTGTACGTGGGGTTCAGCGTCCACTGTGCATACAGCGTCACATTCGCCGTGCCCATGCTAAACGTGGAACCTGCTGCCCGTGCTGTGCCGCTACCATTCGCCGCCGTATTCCAGCCTGCAAAGGTGTAGCCGCTTCTCACCAGGCTCCCTGTATTCCCAAGCACCGTTACCGATTGACCGTTTTCGTAAGATCCGCTATCCGTAGGTATCGTGCCGCCCGTACTGCCGTTCCCACTGTACGTCACCGTGTACGTCGGATTCAACGTCCATTGCGCATACAGCGTCACGTTTGCCGAACCCATGCTAAACGTTGAACCGGCGGCCCGTGCTGTGCCGCTGCCGTTCGCCGCCGTGTTCCAGCCTGCGAACGTGTAGCCGGGTTTCACCAGACTCCCTGTATTCCCGAGCACCGTTACCGATGCTCCATTTACATATGTCCCGCTATCTGTCGGCACGGCGCCTCCCGTACTGCCGTTGGCGTTATAGGTCACCGTATACGTCGGTGTCCACTGTGCATACAGCGTCACATTCGCCGTGCCCATGCTAAACGTTGAACCGGCCGCCCGCGCTGTGCCGCTGCCATTCGCAGCCGTGTTCCAGCCCGCGAAGGTGTAACCAGTTCTCACCAGACTTCCCGTGTTCCCGAGTACGGTCACCGATTGACCGTTCTCGTAGGCTCCACCGTCTGTCGGCACCGCGCCACCTGTACTTCCGTTGCCGCTATACGTCAACGTATACGTCGGGTTCAGCGTCCATTGCGCATACAGCGTCACATTCGCCGAACCCATGCTAAACGTTGAACCTGCTGCCCGCGCTGTGCCGCTACCGTTCGCAGCCGTGTTCCAGCCTGTGAATGCGTAGCCGCTTCTCACCAGACTCCCCGTGTTCCCGCGTACGGTCACCGATTGCCCGTTTTCATACGCGCCGCTGTCCGTCGGCACCGCGCCACCCGTGCTACCATTGCCAACGTACGTCACCGTGTACGTGGGGTTCAGCGTCCACTGCGCATACAGCGTCACATTCGCCGAACCCATGCTGAACGTTGAACCAGCTGCCCGCGCTGTGCCGCTACCATTTGCCGCCGTATTCCAGCCTGCAAAGGTATAACCGGCTCTCACCAGACTTCCCGTATTCCCGCGTACGGTCACCGACTGACCATTCTCGTACGCGCCGCCATCTGTAGGCACCGCGCCTCCTGTGCTGCCATTTCCACTGTATGTCACCGTATATGTCGGGACCGCCGCCCACTGCGCATACAGCGTCACGTTATCCATATCCATCGATAGGGTTGCACCTGCCGCATAACTCGAACCGCTGCCGTCCGCCGCTGTGTTCCAACCTGTGAACGCGTAGCCCGCCTTAACCATTGTTCCCTTGGCCAGTACCGTCGCCGAAGAGCCGGTCGCATAGGCGTTGCTATCCGATGGTACGGTTCCTCCTGTGTAGCCATTGCCATTGTAAACGACCGCAGAGTTTTGGAAGTTTAGATTCGCATTGTTGCCGACCGCGGAGAACGTATTGTTGCCGTAAGCAATGCCGTAGATATTGCTGGAGACTCCCGATGAATTCGCCTTCCAAGTAACACCGTCTACCGACGACGCAATCACGCCGCCAAATCCCACAGCCACGTATCGGCCATTGCCGTAAGTAATACCATAAAGCGGAGTCGTAATAGCCGTGTTATGCGGAGTCCAGTTCACGCCGTCCGGAGAAGTCCCAACAACGCCATTCGTAACGCCTACTGCCACATACTGCCCATTCGCATAAGTAACCGCCATCAAACTGTTCGATATATTCGATACTTGCTGCGTCCAGTTTACGCCATTTGTCGAAGTCAATATCGTGCCGTACTGCCCCACAGCTACAAACTTATCGCCATATGTAACATCATAGATATAGGCACCTCCCGTACCCGAAACCAACTGACTTGACCAGGTATAGCCATCCGAAGATGTTGCAATCGTCGAAAATTGCCCTGTCGCGACATACTTGCCGCCTCCATAGGCGACGGCCCCCAAAGCATAAGGTGTATTCGATGTCGAAGTCCCAAGCACATTAGCGGAACTAAGCGTCATGATCCTACCGGCGGCCCCCACAATTACATACTTACTGCCGTCGTATACGATGTCGTTTAGGTTATCTGTTGTATTCGTCGTAACGCTGCCGGAGAATTGACCTCCGCTGCCGTCCATTGAATACAGAATGGTTCCATTGCTTCCGACGGCCACGAACCGGTCCGGTCCGCGTGCAACATTTTGAAGCGTAGCGCCCGATGGGGAACCTGGGTTGTTCCATGCGGCAAAAGCCGATGAAGCGTGAATGGCATCGAGTAGAAGAAGCAATATTGCAAAAAAAGAAACATATGGACGGAATCTGTTCAAGATCCTACCTCCTCCATTCATAAAAATGGATGTTTTTGGATTGCACTACGAAGTTTATCAAGCAATCGACCTAGAAATCTGAATGAATTCTTAATGATTTGCCCTAATCGTTATCATTTTGGGAAAATAAAAAAAATGACCTACCCGAGCGGGTAGGTCAAACATCTAAATATGGCAGTCGTATTCGATGCAAATTCATTAACTCAGCTTCGTCGCTCCGACATAAGCGGCAAATATATCGGCGAACGCATCCGCCGTATTCAAAGCTTCCTGCATCGTATTGTTGGCGCCGCCGAATTCGAGCAGCATGCTGTTGGGCGACAGCGATTGGTTGTATTCGCCGTCTCCGTGCGCCTTATCCTTCATCAGCACGCCTCGCGACAAGCCTGGATATTTCTTCTCCAGCCGTTCGCTCAGCGCGTCCGCAAATTGCTTGTTGGCTTTGTAATCCGCATTGCCCATTCCGATAACGAACAGCACCCGGGCATACGTCTTGCCGCCAATTGTCACCGTCGTCTGCTTGCGGGGCACGTCGCCGTCCCGGTGAATATCGAAGAAATAACCAAGCGACGCATTCGACTTCATCGCCGTCTGCACGATCTTGCGGGATTCGGTATACGATTGCGAAAAGCTCAGGTTCTTTTCCGCAAGCCGCTCCGTAATATCGTCTTCCGCCGTGAACGCCGAGACGCCTCGCTTCTGAAGCGCGGTTCCCAGCCGATCGCCTACCAGCGTGATATTGACCTTCGGGTCGTCGATTGATGAGCCTTTGGTCTGTGTCGCCACGTTTTTCCAAGACTCCCGGTTATGCGTATGATAAATATAAACCTGGCGCCCGCTCGCCGACGATGCCGCCTTGACCGCGCCCGTACTATTCGTCGAAACGACCCATGCGGCTACATAGGCCGTTCCCTTGGCACCTCGGGATATGCGGTACCAGTCCCCTTCCTTGGCCAGGATAGGATACGTCTCTCCCGGCTGCGCCTTGCCGACGATCTCGTCCTCGGTGCTCGGACCCTTCCGCAAATTCGTAACGTCCGTGATCTTCACGACCGCAGACTCGCTGCCAGTCTTGACGACCGCCGGGATGACGTTGCCGGTCGTTGACCCGGTCGTCTGTTTGATATATTCAGCGAATACCCAGCCCGTCTGCTTCTCCGACAACTGAATTTTCAGCCACTCGCCCTGCTTGTCCAACACCTCGTAGCTGCCGCTTTTGCCGATCATCTGGATGACCGACGCAGTCAGCTTCGGCGACGTCCGTACGTTCAGACGGTCGACCGTGCTCTGTGCATACGTTTTGCTCGCCTTCACGTCAGCCGTTTTCACCGCGGCGCCGCTCTTCGACTGTGAGGAAGCCGCCTGTGCAATAGACGGTCCGGCCGTACCCAGCAACAGACATGCGCTGATTACCGCGCTTCCGATCGCATAACGCAATAAGTCCGCCCCTTTCATTTCAAAAAAATAGGAAGATGACTCATCCGGCTTCTCGACCAACAAGATTTCGACATGAAGCTTTGATTTCCTGCTTGGATCGGCAATTTATGCTTTTAAAAAAGCACTTTCTTCGCAGAGCCTCTGCGAGGAAAGTGCCTTTCGTATCGTTCGTGCCGGTATTGCCTAGATCAAACCCGATTGCGCCAGCAGCTTCCGAACGAGCGCTGCGACTTCCGCGCGCGTCATCGAGGCTTGCGGCGCAAGCTGCGATGCGCTGCGTCCGGAGACGATCCCTGCCTGCAGGCTCTTCGCGACCCCATCCCTCGCCCATGCCGAGACTTGGCTCGCATCGCCGAACGGGTGCAAGGCGTCTGATGCGCTGCCTTCAGCGGTCAAGCCGGTCAGGCTCATCGCCTTGGCGATGAGCGCCATCGCTTGCTCCCGCGTGATCTTGTCGCTCGGACGGAACGTGCCGTCCTCGAAGCCGTTAATCAGGCCAAGCTGCGCAGCCGTCCCGACGGCGGCGCGGTACCATGCGTTCTGGGCGACATCCGGGAACGAGATGCCCGCGCTCTCAGACTTCAAGCCAAGCCCGCGAACGACGATGGCTGCGAACTCCGCACGCGTGATGTCGCGGTTCGGATGGAAGGCGCCCTGTCCGTCCCCGCTCACGATCAGGCGAGAGCCCATCTCGTTCACCGCGGTATTCGCCCAATGTCCTTCGACATCCGCGAAGCTTACCTTTTTCCCGATCAATGCATACGCGCTGTTCGTCCTGCTTTGAATAACCGCTTGATTTTTGCCTTCAACGACGACGAACTTCGTCGGCACCTGACGTACCGTGCCGTCCGCTTCTACGACGATGGCGGTCGTGATGGCGCTCGGATCGACGCCGTTCGGGATCGCGATGGTGCGTTTGACGTACGTATTGAATTGGCCGACGTTCGCCGCCTTGTCGCCCAGGAGCGCCCGCACCGTAAATTCCACCGGCGGTGCGACAAGCGTAAACCCGCCTTGGGCTGCCGCTTGTTCGGCGGTGCCAGCTACGCCGGACGATGCCGTCGCGATCTCGATCTCCAGCTTCACGTCATCCGCCGACTCGGCGCCCAGCTGTTTGCGCAGCCCGTCGAGATCGATCTGCTGCGCCGGGAGCGAATACGACGCGCCTGGCGTCTCGAGCTTCAGTGTGAGCTGCTTTTCCTCAAGCCCCTTCAACAAGGAACTGCTCAACTGCAGGATGACGACGTCAGCCGGCTCGGCCACCGGCACCGCTACAACGCCCCCTTGCTCGGCTGCGTCCAGCAGCGCCTTGGCGCCGCTCGCGTCGATGGTTAACGTGGTGACCTTCCGTCCGCCGACCATCTTGGTCTTAGCGGTCAAACCGCGAATGACCTTTCCGTTAACGCTCAGCTCGATCTGCGAAGTCCCTTCAGTGACGCTAGGGGGATTGCTCGGACTCTGGGGAGTGTCGTCTCCGCCGATTGCAGCGGCCGCCGGCTTAGCGCTACGCTCGTTCGACAGCTCACTGTCTCCGCCTTCGCTCGTCGCCTTCACGGCATAGTAGTACGTCGTTCCGTTCGCGAGACCCGTATCCGTATAGCCGTACACCGTGCCGCTGACGGATTGGACCGGCTCTCCATATTGGCCCGATACCGTGCTTCGGTATACTTCATATCCCGTTGCATGCTGCACACCCGACCATTCGAGCGCGACGCTCGCATCGCCGGCCGTCGCCGCACGCAGCTCCGGCTTCTGCTCGAGCTTCCATACGGCGTACAGCGTGAGGCCGGATGCGCCGACCTTCACTTGCGCGCCTGGCGCAACATCCGTCCCGATGCCGTTCGCCTCCGTATTCCAGCCTTTGAACAGGTAACCTTCCTTCGTCAGTTCGCCGCTATTGTCGGCTGCAGTAGCCAGGCTTCCCGACGTGTAGCTGTTCGAGTCGACGGGCACGGTACCGGCGGTGCTGCCGTTGCCGTCGTAGGTCACGAGCGATGTCGCCTGGCGCAGCGTCGGATATCCGTCGTTAACATCGGGATCGATCGCCCAGATCTCATCCAGATCCCAGCCAGCCTCCGCATACGTAGCCGCCGACTTCATCTGCTCGGTCGTCAATCCAGATTCGGCGTCTGATATGCCCGCGATGTCCGCGTCGAAAAAGCTTTTTTCGATCGTTCCGCCGGCCATCCCCCCGATTCCCCCGGTGCCCCCGATTGATCCCGTGGTCAGACTGGAAGCCGCGTAACTGTAGCCGATCTCGCTGGTGTTGGTTCCGGCAATGCCGCCGGACCGCCAACCGCTTACTTTGCCGATCGCGTAGCTGTTCATAATGCTTCCCGAATTATTGACGCCTGCCAAGCCGCCCGCCTCGCCGTTTATGCTTATGCTTTCTATGTTTGCCTCTGCATGGCTTCGCCGGAGCTGACCGTCATTATAGCCGATCAACCCGCCGGCACGGTACTCGCTCCGGACATCGCCGGAGAAAGAGCTGCCTTCGATCACAGCATCTTGTTGGTTATTTCCGACCAAACCGCCGACGCTTTCAAAGCCGCGAACGCTGCCGGTCACCGTGCTGTCCGTAATGGTCCCTTCGCTCTCGCCGGCGATGCCGCCGACATAGGTCGAAGACGCCATGCTGACGTCGCTCAGCTTCAGATCGTGAATTCGCGCTTCTCGACCGAGATAGCCGAACAATCCGCCAGTATACTCATTAATGTCAAAGGTCAGATTCGATATCGTGTATCCTGCGCCATCCAGATGTCCCCGGAACGGCAGCGCAGCCGTGCCGATTGGATCCCAGTCGGCTTGACGGGTGAATTCGCCCATATCGACGTCCGCCGCCAGTTTAAAATACACGTTCGGATCATCCAAGTGATCCCTTATCTGATCGAGCTGATCGACCTCCTTGATCAGATAGGGCTGCTGCTCCGTGCCCAGCCCCTGCGTCTTGCCGTGCCGCAGCACCGATATCGCATACGTCTTGGACGTTTGGTCCGCAAGCGCAACGGTGACGGCAATCTCGTTCCAGCCGACATTCAGCGGGATCGCGCGGCTTGGCATGCCGCTGCTTGCAGGCTCACCCATCACCGTCAACGCCGTACCGGGCGTATACGCGGCTGCCGCAACGGACAGGTTGGCCGTGTCATTAGGCGCCTTAGCCACGTAGGAGACCACATCGGGCTGGAATGCCTTGGCCAAAGTCGCGCCGAACAGTTCAAGGCTCGACAGGTCGGCCGGATCGTCAGAATACAGCAGCTTCGGTCCCGACCAGATGCGGTAGATCAGGTCATCGATCGATACGCCCTCTTGAGGCTTGATCAAGAATTCAACCTGACCGTTCGTCGTATAGTTGGAGAACCCGCCGTCGGCATCCGTGCTGCTCGAATCCACTGTGTCCTTAAAGGAGGTTCCCGACGCTTCCATGAACACCTCGGTCTTGCCGGTTACCGGCTGCTCCACGCCGCTGTCGTTCACGCCGTATACGGCAAGCTGGACCGAATAGTAGCCGTCTTCGTCCGCCGCAGCCGGAAGCGGATCCATCCGAACGGAAGTCGCCGCGAAAGCAGGCTTCCGCCCGGCGATTGAGGAGACGTTTACGTCGAAGCCGCTGTAAGAATAATCGCCAACCCAGCTCACGGTACCGTCGGTGACATAAGCGCCGACGATTTGTTTATGGTTCGGGTTTGCGATCGTGATCGTCGACTGCCCCTTTTGCCCCGCCGACGTCGCCGTCGTGCCATCCGCGAAGCGCAGGTATATTTGCTCCTGATCCATCGCACTCGACATGTTAAATTTCACGGAGCTAGATTGCGTTACGCACCCGCTCAAGAGCAAGCCAACCAAAATCACATTCACAAAAATAAAGCCGATTCTTTTCCTTTTACCGTTAAAACGCATGCTGCCACCTCGTTGAATTTTTTCCTTTTTGTCGAATATAAGCGGAAATTGCGAAAATAGACATCCAAATATCGTAATCAACCTGCAGCTTGGGCCCGAATCTTGCCTGCTCGATATTCAAGTAAGCCTGCACAAGCTCCAGCTCATGCTCAATCGTCGTCCGCCCGACGTCCAGCTTGAAGTCGAAGCTTCGCCTCAAATATTGCGACAGATCGATGGTCAGCGCCTCGGCCTTGCGCGGCTCGTCGACGCATAGCTCCGCGATCGCGTTTAACGCATTATGCAAAAAATGCGGGCGGATCTGCGCCCGGAAAAAGCGATCTCCGCATCCTTCGCACGCGCCTGCAATCGTCGATTCCGCTCGATCATTCCGAGGACCGTCTCGCTAAGCGCGACGGAAAATGCGGCGTTGACGATGATCGTGACGAGATAGACGATGTGCGCCCGTAGCACCTCGGCCGTTACGCCTCTGAGAGCTAACGAAGTCACGCTGCCAGTAACGCCGTAAAACAACGAGAGCCGGATGGCGATGCGAACCTTTCGCCACTTCTCCGCAGCCGCGAATAATCTCTGAAAATACAATCCCCCCGGCATGCTGACCAGCAGCGTGATCGCCGTCGTATAAATGCCTGAGTCAAAACCGAGCAACAGCCTGTACAGAACGATTAAAGCCGCGAGCGCGATCCCCATCCGCCGTCCCCCGTACAGCGTACCAAGCAGCAGCGGCACGATTCTAAGATCTACATGCGCACTTTGCGTAATATGAATGGGGAACATCATCGTCAGCACGATCGCCGTACCGAACCAGACACCGAGCACGATCTTCGCCCGTCTTACCGCTGCCAGCCGTTGCGCGAAAAAGATCTCGTACGTAAAAACGACAATGACGATCAGCGCGAGCTGCAGCAAAAAATCCTGGATGATCCCAAATATGACGCTCCGCTCCTTCTCCGCGCCGCTAACCGTTCGCCAGTACCCGCTCGCTTTGTTTCTACATTATATAACAAAAAAGAGGGGGGCTCGTCCCCTCCTAAAAGATAATGATATTTTTATATACCAGTCGCAAACCGGGAGAAACGGCAGCCTTTCAGTCATCGTTTTGATTATATTCCGTTACTTTACCTACTGTTATGTCTTTCGAAAGAACGTCTATGTATGCAAAGTACCTTCCTGCGTTGCTGGAAACAACGATACTCCATGAATCACGCTTTGAAATTGAAGCATTATTCGTATCGACATGAATAGAATCAATTCTGGAAATATGATATTTTTTCGTTATCTCTTCCTTGGCTAATAGTATAGCTTCTTGGCTATCTACCTTCCAATTTTCGATATGGATCATGCCAGGATCAATCTTGCTTCCTTTACCTAACTCGGACAGTTGAACCACTTTCATGCCGATTGTATCTATCGCGATTTCGACGACGCTGGGAGCCCCATTCATGCTGTCTGCAAATTCCGCGTACACCATGCCTTTTAGATCATCATCAAGCTCCATTCGAATTTTTCCGAGATGAAACTTGCGGTTATTCCAGTACTTTTCAACATAAGACGCGGAAAATTCAGATAAAGCTATGCCCGAGTATGGATTCATATCGTCAGGCAAGGACTCGTCATAGACGGCTCCTCTCTTTTGACAAGAGACCAACAAAATAACGATAGCTAGAAAATACATCGCAAATATTTTCTTTTTAATCATACGCCCTCCCTCATTCTACTTCTCTATATACAAATGCTCCATAATTTCGCCTCTCCCAACCTTACGACTTCCGACCTGAAAAACAATAGGATTTCCGTCTTTTACAAGATGACCTATGGCGTGAAATGCCTCTTCATTAATCGTGAACATTTCAATAATGACTTCATACCACTCGTTTAATAATAGAAAATCGCCAACGTCTCCAGTCGGCTTAATGTCTCCGGAGAAGCTTAAGCCATTGCCAAAATTAACGCCGGGTCTCAATATTATTTTTGTACTGAGATTATTGCTGAGGCCCTCGAACATAACCTTTGCTTTAAGCAGGAGCATAAGACCGGCCCCCTCTCTGTAAGTAAAAAAACACTCCTTTTACTGCATAGTTATTCCATGCTCGTCACCGAAACTCCTGTGAGCAGGAAGACCGGGCAGCCGCCTAAATTGCAACTGGGAGCCGGGCATAGACCATCTACTGCACTACGACAGTCGTTTGCGCATTTGCGGGCCGGGCAGCGACCATCTACTGCACTACGACAGTCGTTTGCGCATTTGCGGGTCGGGCAGCGACCATCTACTGCACTACGACAGTCGTTTGCGCGATTGCGGGTCGGGCAGCGACCATCTACTGCACTACGACAGTCGTTTGCGCATTTGCGGGCCGGGCAGCGACCATCTACTGCACTACGACAGTCGTTTGCGCGATTGCGGGTCGGGCAGCGACCATCTACTGCACTACGACAGTCGTTTGCGCATTTGCGGGCCAGGCAGCGACCATCTACTGCACTACGACAGTCGTTTGCGCGATTGCGGGTCGGGCAGCGACCATCTACTGCACTACGACAGTCGTTCATATAACCGGTAGTCGGCATCGTCCATGGTGCGGCTCTCGGACATCGAAAAGAGGCAATCTCTCAGGTTGCATGACGACCTTTGGTATTGCCCCTAACGCCGCTATCCGAAAATGCAAGAGGCTGTCTCTCAGGCCGCTATAGCGACCTTGAGGACAGCTTGGGTAAGAGAATGCTTTCAGTTATACTCGCTTGCTTCTAGTCCGCCAACAACCGTCCGTCATCATGCCACTGGCCATACATCTTATTTTGCCTGGTGAATTGTATAAACTTGTCCAATCGCTTGTCGAACAATTCGATATCGTGCTTATAGCTTTGGATCGTGTCGATCCGTACGGTACGGTACAAAGCCGGGAATTTGGCGAAATTCTCATACGCCGCCGCATCCGCTTGCAGCCTTTGCTCGATGACCGGATCGACCCTGAACGCGTCCGGACGCATATCCGGGAGGACGCGCCTGCCTTCCTCCGTCATCATCCCCAGCCTCTCGAGGCGGCGGACCCGCGCTTTATTCAGTTCGGTCCATGCGCTTTTTTTGCTCCTGGGAGACAGTCTTTGCGCAACCTCCGTCTCCGAGATTTTCTTTTTCGTACTATCGATCCACCCAAAGCATAAGGCTTGTTCGACGGCGTCCAAATAGAGCAGCGTATCCGAAGCAGGCTTCATGCCGACGACTACCCAGCATTCTTTTTCGGTCCCGCCATGGTCGCGGAGCCAAGACCTTAACGCTTCTACGGTGTTTACAGCCAGCAGATTTTTAATCTCCATAAAGTAGGCTGCCCAGCTCCTTTTTTTTACGGTTGCTTCATCGCGAGCACGCGATCCAGGAACTTGTCCGCGTCGCTATTGAACTTCCAGACGATGCCGAACGGATCGACCAGCATCCCGAAGCAGGAAGACCATGGCGTATCGGAAAGCGGCATGATCACATGGCCGCCCGCCGATAGACGCTCGAAGTAACGTTCTAACGTCTGTTTGCTTTCGTTTGTGATGCTGATGAGCACATTGTTGCCTTTGACCGGCTGGCCCGATCCCTGCTTCATCGCGGACAGGAGATCCGATATCATGATCTTCCCGCCGGCAAACGCGATCGACGACTCCATGATCATGTTTAATTCGTTTTCCGGCAAAGGGAAGCTGGGGTCCTGCGGAAGATCGCCGAACTTCACTTGCTTGACCTCTTCCGCCTCGAACGCTTTCGCATAAAAATCGATCGCCTCCGCCGCATTTCCGTCGAAATTCAAGTACGCCATTACCGCCATGATTAAACCTCCTCTTTGTTATAGGTGCAGCATACGCTATGATAGGTGACAGCATATTGTCATCATTTCATCTGAACGGGAGAAAATAGATGGAGAAAATCGAGCGGTTAATCGCGATCGTGATGATTTTGCTGCAAAAGGAAGTCGTCTCTACGACGGAATTTTCACGGCTGTTCAACGTCTCTAAACGAACCATTCTCCGCGATATGGAGACGCTCGGCTTGTCGAACATACCGGTCTATTCGATTCATGGGGCGAATGGCGGTTACGGCATCATGGACGAATATAAAATCGATAAGCGCCTGTTGAACAGCGGCGACCTGGAAAACATTTTGGCTGCTCTCGGCGGACTGGAACAGATCTATCTGAGCCGGGAAGTCGCAGTCACGATTAAAAAGATCGAAGCCATGCTGCACGCCGCCCCTCCAAAAAGCGCGATACAGCTCTCCTTCTACAATTGGAGCGGCCGCGGCGAGATGGCCGAGATCTTGAAGTTATGTCAAGAGGCGATCTCGCTTAACAGACTGCTGACCTTCGACTACATCGATAAAAACGGCATGCCGACCAGACGAACGGTCGAGCCGTACCAGCTTCATTTTAACGAGATGAGCTGGTATCTGATCGGTTACTGCTTGACGCGTATGGAATACCGAACGTTCAAGCTGTCCAGAACCGACAACCTGACGCTGGGCAAGCAGACCTTTGTTCCAAGAGATCGCGAAGCGGACCGGACGTTCGGAGCAGGATATTCGCCTGCGCTCGTTCAGATTAAGGCGCTGATCTCGCCTGCGATCAAGGATCAGTTCGTCGAAAGGTACGGCCGCAGCAGCATGGTCCCCCACAGCGACGATTGGCTGTCGGCAACGATTCATATCCCGCAAAATCCAATCGCCTTCCGGCATTTGGCGAGCTTCGGAACGGAGCTTAAGATTGTGGAGCCTCCATCTTATGTGGAGGAATTCGGTCGGTATATAGCGGGCATTCTCAAAAATTACAGCTAAAAAAGAGAGGCTGCTCGCCTCTCTTGATTCGGTGATTTACAGCTTACCGGCGCATGCCGCCTCTGCCGCCTCCGCCACCGCCGCCACCCATGCGCGACTCGGTAATTTCCGTGATTTTCTCGCCGTTAACCGTGACATCTCCGCCGTTCAATTGCGCCGTGCCGTCCGCGTCGAACGAGGAAGTCGGCGCCGTCACCTTGATGGTGCCGCCATTTACGTACAGATCGCCGTTAGAGTCGAAGGCGTCCGTGTCGCCGCTGCCTACCGTCACGTCCAGCGTGCCGCCGTTGACGACGATCGCCACGTCGCCCTCGGCCTTCTGCGCGGCATTGATGCCGTCGTCGTTCGCATACAACGTAATCTGTCCGTCGTTGATCAAAATATAGTTCGCTTCGATGCCTTCTTCGCTTTTCGTAATATTGATCGTGCCGCCGTCGATTTGCACCAGGCTGGTGCCTTGGATGCCGTCGTCGGCTGCGGCGATGTTCAGCGTGCCGCCTTTCATATAGATATATCCGAGCGTCGCATCCTCGTCATTTTCGCTGTGCAGGCCATCCTTGCCCGAATCGATCGTGATCGACCCGTCGCTAATCAAGATAGAGTCGTTGGCTTCCAGCGAATCCGCAGCCGATTGAATGCTGTAGACGCCGCCCGTGATCTTGAGATCGTCCTTCGACGAGATGCCGTTTCCTTCCTTCGATACGATGTCCAGGGTTCCGGTGCCGTTCAGCGTCAGGTCGGATCGGGAGAAAATGACCGCATCCAGGTTGGTTTCTCCATCCGCCGCATAAGTGCCGGTAACTTCCATATGATTCGTGCCGTCGGCGGAGGTCACGAATACTTTATCCGCTGCCTTCACATAGATGGCAGGCGCGTCTTCATTGGTGATGCTGACGCCGTCCAGCACGAGCTGTACCTTGGCATCGTCTGGCGCTTCGACGATCACCGTCGCATCCGTCGCCTCGCCGCTCAGGACGTAGACGCCCTCGGCATCGATCGTTACGTCTTTCCCGCTTTCCAATGTAACTTGCGTGGCACCCGTCAGATCCGCTGTCTGCTCCAGATCCCGGTCGCTGAACAGGGTCGACGTGTCCAGCTTGGTCGTTGCGGCTGCCGACGTTCCGCCGGATGATGCTGCGGTGCCAGTCGTGGACGTTGTTGCGGACGGATCGCTCGCCGATTGCGTACTTGCGGTCGAAGCGGCCGCGGTCTGGGCGGCTGCTGCATTCCCGCTGCCGCTTTGCGCCTGGGAGCATCCTGCGATCGTCGCGCTCAGCAATACGGCCATCGTCACGGCGCTTAGGGTCTTCACTTTTTTGGATTTCATTTATCAACACTCCTCGAACGCCCGATAGCGGGCATTTTGTGATTAGACAGCGTTTAGTGCTTCATGTCTTATTCACATCATGCGGGCTGCGGCTTAAATCAACCTTAAACGTCGGAGCAGAACTTCCACATTGCAAAATCCCCTCGGACGACTCGTCCGAGGGGGCGGCAAAGCATCTGTAATTGTTAGATCATAATCGAGCCGCCAGCCTTCATCTCCTTGCGAAGATCGTCCGCGTCGACCTGGCCGAGCGCTGTCGATCGATGCAGCGCCAGGTACGACGCGACGCCTGCCGCCTCGCCGGTCTGATTCATGTTCACCATCACGCGGATGCCCCCGAATGCCTCTTCATCCGCGTCGATCATCCGTCCGGCCGCGATGACGTTTCCGAAGGGGCCTTGCGGGACCAATGAGCGGTAAGGGATCTGGTAGAAGGTCGGATCGGCAGCCAGCGCATCGCGCCATCTCCCAACCTCGTTCGGGTATCCCGGACGGACGTAGACTTGTTCGCCGTTCAAATATTTGAACGTCAGGCCCGGTTTGTCCTGGTGATGGATGTCCACCCGGTAGCTTCCGTAGGCAATCGCGTCGTCGAACGGCTTGCCGTATAAAATATCGTCGCCCCTTAGTCGGTAAAGGCAATCGACGTGCCGCGTCTCCCTGGTGCCGATGTAAGAAGGGAGCGATACCAATGCAAGGCGGTTGTCCGGACCGTACTTGCGAATCAGGTCCATGACGGCGCGCACTTGCCTGCGCCCTTCGATCTCGCTATGCGTCAGGTCGTCGCCGTCCGCGCTGTTCGCGTGATAAATCCGCGTGCCCGCATACATGTAGACATCCCGGGTTCCCGGCACATACCTTCCCCAACCGAAGCCTTCGGGAAGCTCGAATTCCTCGCGATGGGAGACCCGCGCCTGCTGCAGATCGAGACCGATCAGGCGGTCGCTGCCCGTCACGTCGTCGTGCGCGTCGCCGCTCGAGCCCCATCCCGCGATCTTGGCGCAAGTCGTCGACGGCTGGAAATGGGAGGCCATGCGATACGCCAGCGACAGCCGCGCGCACAGATCGCCGTCGCCGGTCGCGTCGATAAACACTTTGGCCCGGATGGCGCCCCTGCCCGACTTATTTTCCACGACGATGGCGTTCAGCTCGCCTTGTTCCATATGGGGGGCGACGAACATCGTATGCAAATAGGCTTTGACTCCGCTCTCGACGACCATGCGGTCCAGCTCGATCTTCAGCTCTTCGGTGTTGAGCACGTATCCGACCGAATGGCTCTTCTGCTCCTCCGAGACAGCATTTACGCGCTTCAGCCTCTCAATCGTCTCCCAGGTCAGCCCTGCAATGATTTGCTTGGAAAACTCGGTGTCGTACAGCGTATGCCAGATGTTGACCAGGCCCGAAGTCGCGACGCCGCCGAACGCGTTCTGCTTCTCGACGATGACGACTCTGGCGCCTAATCTTGAAGCGCGCACCGCGGCGAAGACGCCGGTGCAGCTGCCTCCCAGCACGCAAATATCCGCTTCGTAAAATACGGGAATCTCCCTGGCCGGCTCTACGATCATGCGATTCGTCATTTCAAGTACCCGAGCGACTTCAGCGTGCCGGCCGCCGCTTGCAGATAGGTATCGAGCCCGTATTGGGTTTGCAGGGACTTCGTATAATCTTCGAATTGCTCCATCGGCCTATTGCCGAACACGAACTTCGTCAACTCTTCGATCTCGAACCTTGTCTTGTCCGCCAGCGGGAAGTCCGCGGGGAGCGGGATCATTTCATTGTACGTCTCGATGCGCGGTTCATTGGCCGCAAAATCGATCAATGCCCGCTGCTTCGGAAATTTGGTCGTCAGGTAGTTCCGTTCGTCCCGTCCTGTCAGCTGGTGATTAAAGGCATAACCCGTCTCGGAGATGCGGTCGGTCGGGACGACCTTGTCGCCGTCGAAGTTGAAATGCACGCCTTCCAGGCCGTACATGACCAGGAAAGATCCCGGGCCTGCCGTGATATAGTCGATATAAGCCAGCGCCTTGTCCAGCTTCGCCGGATCGTCGGCCAGCTGCTTGGGAAACGCATACCGCCCGCCGGTGCTGCCGACATCGAAGCTGCCCTGGTAGGTGCCTCCCGGACCGGTCAGCGCAGGGAGCTGCACCCATTCCGCGTTCGGGTTGATTGCCTTGTATTGCTTCACGAATTCGTCCTTGGACATCTCGGCCCAGTTCAGGTACACGATGCCCGCTTGGCCCTGGAACACCTTCTCCTGGCTCCTCGTCATCGCGTTGCTCATGAACTCGGGATCCACGTAGCCCTTCTCGACCAACCCGCGAATGTATGCGACCGCATCCTTCATCTCCGGCTGCAGCGTCGAATAAACGACTTGATTGTCTTTGATCATGAATTGGCCCGGCGTGGCGACGCCGAAGGCGGAGAAGATCGGATCGAACGTGGACGGCGCGTTCACCGCATCAGGACTGCCGATGCCGCTGCCCGTCAGGCCGTAGGTGTCTCTCTTGCCGTTCCCGTCCGGATCCTGCTCCGTGAACGCTTTGACGACATTCGCGAAATCGTCGACCGTCCGCGGCACCTCAAGCTTCAGCTTATCCAGCCAATCCTTTCGGATCCAGTACGTGGCCATCGGCAGATAAGCACGCTTCGGGATGCCGTAGAGCTTGCCGTCGACCTTGGTCTTGTTCAAGTCGTTCTCTCCGAGCATTTTCTTCACGTTCGGCATCCGCTCTAGGTAAGGGTCCAGATCCAGCAGGATACCCTGCTTCACGAAGTTTTGCATCTGCGCCTTCGATACGGAGAAGATGTCCGGCGCGCTGCCGCCCGCGATTTTCACGTTCAACTGCTGATCGTACTCGTTAGGCGCCGCGACGTTAAACGATAGATCCATGTTCAAATTCTCGTTCAGCTTCTGAAGAATGAAGTCCTCCTGCGGCGCCGGCAGGTTCGTGCCGCTGACGAACAAATTCAGCTTGACGGGCGTCCCGCTTTTTTGGCCGCCGTCCCGGCCGGCGCCGCCGCTTGCTTTTCCTTCGTTATCGGCCGACGAACATCCGGTCAGCGCCGCGCCCAGCAGAAGGAAGATGCTCAGACCCAGGCCCCATTTCGTGTGCAGTCCCATACGATTTCCCCTTTTCGTAGTGATGATCTATGTCAACCCTTGACCGAGCCCAGAAGCATCCCTTGCGTAAAATACTTCTGGAGGAACGGGTAAACAACGAGGATCGGAAGCGCCGAGAGCACGACCGCCGACATCTGGAGCGACTGCGACGGGAGAACGTCCTCCGCATCCATCGGCGGCGCAAGCGCGCTGGCCAGGATAGATCGCAGTATCACTTGCAGCGGCTTCAGGTCGTTGTCGTTGATATACATGACCGCCTGGAAAAATTCGTTCCAATGCCCCACCGCATAGAACAAGCCGACGGTGGCAAGGACCGGCATCGACAGCGGCAGCACGATGCCGGTGAGGATCCGCACCTCGCCGGCGCCGTCGATCCGGGCCGCTTCACTGAGCTCCGCCGGGAGATTTTCAAAGAACGTCTTTACGATCAGCAGATTAAAGGTCCAGATGACGCTGGGAATGATAAGCGCCCACAGCGAGTTGATCATGCCCGTCGCCTTGACGACCAGGTAGGTGGGCACGACGCCGCCATTGAATAAGAGCGTCAGCGTCACGAAGAACAGCAGCGGCTTGCGGCCGGGCAAATATTTTTTGCTGAGCGGGTAAGCCATTAAAGACGTGAATACGAGATTGAGAAATGTTCCGACTACGGTAATGTAGACCGTAACCCCGTAAGCCCGCGGGATAAGCGAATCGTTCAGGAAGGCGGTGTAAGCGTCGAAGGTCAGCTTCTTCGGCACGATGATGAACCCGCCGTTCCGGAGCACCTCGCTGTAGGGCGTGAGCGAGACGGACACCACGTACAGCAGCGGGAAGACGATCGCCAGGGCGAACAGACTTAACACGACGATCACTGTCCAATCGAAAACGCGATCCTTGATGCCCGTTACCATATCTGTTCCCCCCATCTCTTGGCGACCTGGTTCGCCGATACGACCAGCACGAACCCGACCAGCGATTTGAACAGCCCGACGGCAGCCGCGATGCTGAAGTTCAATTGCTCGAGTCCCGTGCGGAACACCCAAGTATCGATGATGTCCGCGACCGGATACACTTGGATGCTGTACATGATGTAGATCTGGTCGAAGCCGGCGTCCAGCATCTGCCCGAGCTTCAGGATGAACAACAGGACGATTACGCTTCGTATCCCCGGCAGCGTGACGTGCCAGATGCCCCTCAGCCTTCCCGCTCCGTCCACCCGTGCGGCCTCGTACTGCGACGGATCGATGCCCGCGATCGCGGCCAGATAGATGATGGCGCTCCAACCGGTGTCCTTCCAGATCTCGGAGCCGACGAGGATGCTGCGGAACCACTGCGTGGAGGACAAGAAGTTGATGGCTTGCCCGCCCTGCTCTTTGATCATGTGATTCACCAGTCCGTTGGTCTCCGACAAGAAGGCGACGCAGATGCCGTAGATAATGACCCAGGACAAGAAGTGGGGCAGGTAAGTCACCGTCTGAACGAAGCGCTGGAACGCCTTGTTCTTGATCTCGTTCAGAAGCACCGCGAGCGCGATGCCGGGAATCATGCCGAAGAGGAGCTTGTACAAGCTGATCAGCAGCGTGTTGGTCAGCAATTGCCAGAAGTACGGCGACTCGTAAAAGGCTTGGAAATGCTTGTACCAGGGATCGGCCCACGGGCTCTTGGCGATGCCGTCCATGATGTTGAAATCTTTGAAAGCGATGATCGCGCCGAGCATCGGCGTATACCTGTACGTCAGGTAGTAGAGCAACCCCGGCAGCAAGAACAAGTATAAGATTTTGTGCTTCCACACCGCTTTGCCGAATCGGGCCATCGGAAGGCCCGGCGCGCGGGCGGCGCGGGGAACGGCTTTGACGACAGTGTTCATGGTGTCACTCCTTCGTTCAATCTCTGACTCCATGTTACCTGCCGGCGCATTTCGTTTGAACAGGGGGTTCTAAGTGTTTCCCCTTGTTCTTTTAGTGAAAAGGACGTTCGCGGCAGCCGCGAACGTCCTGCGCCGATCGATCGTGGGCTAAGCGCCCAACGCGATCATTCCGGCACCAGATCCAGGCGATCGAAGACCAGGACGTAACCTGTCCCCGACGTGCCCGTCACCTGGAACTTGAAGGTTCGGCTGCCGGCCGAAGAGAAGTTGATCGTGCCGAGATTGTACGTCTGGAACGTTTGGCCGGATGCGTATTCGTTCACCGGCGTACCTTGCGCAGCCCCGTCTACGTAGAGTTGGAAAATGCCGCGGTCCGTATAGTTTTTCGTTTTGACGTAGATCCGGTACGTGCCCGGCGCGGCTACGTTCACGGCGTACGAGACGTAATCGTTCGCCGCGTTCGCGTTCAGCTTCGACATCTTGCCTCCGCTCGCCCCGCCGTCGTTGACGGCGACGACGGTATCGCCGGCGGAGCTGGACGAGGTTAGCAGCTCCGCCTCCTGCCGCGACACGGCAGGCACGGGCCCCGTGCGCTCCAGAATGATGGCATCGAGCGGCAGCACATAGTCCGTGCTGGCGCCGTTCTTGCCCGTGACGGTGAAGCGGAACGTCTTCGGTCCGCCGGAGGCGAACGACATCGTGCCGACAGGGATCGTCTGGAACGACGCCGTGCCGGACTTGTAGAAGTCTACGGGAGCGCCCACCGCGATCCCTTGCACCGTAAGCTGAGCCGTCGCCCGATCGGTCGACAGCTTGCCGCGTACGGATACGTTATAGGTGCCGGCCTGGGGCACGTTCAACGCATGCTCCGCATAGTCTCCGACCGCGTTCGAAGCATACTTTCTCCACTTTCCTCCGCTGGCCGCCGCATCGCCGTTGACGATCTGCGACACGTCGCCGGACGAATCGAAGGACAGGCTCTCCGACTCGTACGTCGTCAGCTGCGTCCCGCCGCAAGTGCCGCTCTTCTTGAACGAGACGACGAACGATTGGCCCTCGCTGCCATTCACGTTAACCGTAAACTGGATGCCGGGCGAGGTCTGCTGGACGACGATGCCCGGATCGCTCTCGATCGTGCAGGCCGCAGGCGCGCTCAGTCCAATCTGAATCGTCCCCGTATTCAGCTGCGACGGGTCCGCCACCGCTATCGCGATCTCGCTCGCCGTCTCCTTCACGACAACCGAGGCGACCTTGTCGCTGGTGATTCCGCTTACGGTCTTCGATTGGTCCTTCCAGAACTGCACGGCTTTGACGCCGAGCCCCGCCTCCTGTACGCCCTGCGCGTCTTGCGAATTTTCCAGCACGGCGATATCCGGACTTGTCGCGTAGGCGCTTACCTGCGATGCCGTGCGGTTCGGCAGGAGTACGTAGGCATAGTCGCCGGCAGTCGGATTCGTGCCGTGATCGAACCACAGGTTCAGATAGTTCCGCGTAATGGGAGTAGCGTCGTTAAATCCGACGTACGTATTCAACGCGTTCCAGGCGCCCGTATTCGCCTTTCTGCTTGCCTTCAGCGTCGCCGGAGTCGGGAAGTAATAACCGATGCCCGAGCCGGACACATTCCCGTCGAGATGCGCCCAGTTGACGCCGGTCATCGTCTCGCTCCAGCCGAGCGCATTCGACTTCGCCGTGCCGTTCACCGTGAACGCGTTGTCGCCGGCCGCGTCCAGCTTCCGGTTCTCGACGGTCGTCTCCACGACTTTGCCGTCCGACGCGGAGATGCCCGCCCCGAGCGCGACGACCTCGTCGTCGAACATGAACCACGACTTCTTCGCGTCGAGCGTCTGCGCATAAGGCGTCAGGCGCATCGCCGCCACGCCGTATCCGCCGAGCGAAGCGCCGCCGGCCACGTCGCCGCCCTGGCCGCTCGCCGTCTGGGTCTGCGTCCCGGCTTGCGCCGTCGTGCCCGGCAGCCGGTAAGGATCCACGGTCGGCCAGAAGTCCTCGCTGAACTGCCCCAGGTCTCCGTTGTAGAGATAGGTCATGCCTTCGCCGGTGTGCCAGGCTTTCCGATTTTCCCCGTTAAGCAGCTCGTAGGGCAGAATGCGCTTGGAGCTCATGCTGACGGCGAAGCCGAAGCCGGGCTGTTGGTGGACGATGCGGTCCATCCCCGCGAACACATGGTTCAGCGACAGCTCGCCGCGAGCGGAGACAGCGGCGTCGTTCATGATCTGACGCGCGAGCAGGATCATATTAATGCTGGCATCGTCGTAAAAGCTGCGGTACGTGTCCGCTCCGATCTCGTACTTGACGAGCGAGCGAATCGCGAGCCGGTCGGCGAGCGGCGCGAACTGCGAGATGCGGATCAGCGTCTGGATGACGTCATGGCCGACGACATGATCCGGGAACTTGTTGCGCGAGATCTCGCGTCCGCGCGACATGTCCATCATCGCTCCCTTGTAGAGGAGCGGTTCGACGCCGTCGTAGACCCACTTGAACAGATTGTCCTTGCGCGAGTCGGTCACCGCCCAGGACGAGCCGCTGAGCACGTACATCAGGTTGGCGATATCCTTCAGCATGTCCTTGCCGTATCCGCCGGTATAGGCGAACTTCGTATGCTGGACGAAGGAGCCGTCGCGGTAAAACCCGTCGCCGGAGGTGACATATTCGAAGACATCCCCCAATCCGTCCCTGCCGGCCGCGATTCTGCCGCCGTCCTCCAGAATCATGCCCCGCATCGCCATCAGATAAGAGAGCCATACCCGATTGGCGCCCGAATAAGCGTATAGGGAAGCGCTTGCAAAATGCTCGATCGCGTTCATGTAGTTCGTACGCTGCGCGGACGTAAAATCGTCGTACATCAAGATGACGATATTGGTCAGCTCGATCGGGGCTCCGATATCCCAGTCCCACCAATTGCCCGCTTCGGCGATCGTCTCGTTGTACCGCTGCGCATACATCCATTCCATCGCGGAGACGATGGCGTCCCGGTAGCCCGGATCTCCCTCCATGGACGTGCCTTTGGTGGCATAGCCGAGCGCCATTTCCTTCAGCTTCCGGTAAGACAGCTTGGCGATCTCGCCGCTCGTGGCTCCGTTGAAGGCCCATAGTCTCGTGCGGGTCGGGGATACGTCCATCGCGGTCATATCCGCGGCGGCCTCCGATTGGATCGAAGCGATCTTAGGCGCGATCTCGGAGTCGGACGGATTATAGCTTGTCCCCCCGGTCAGCATCTCCTTCCATTTGGCCCTTAACGTGTCGTATTCGCCCGCTGCATGAGCTTGTTGCCCCGGGACCTGCCATAGACTCGCGATAACCGATATCGCGAGCAGCAAGCCCAGCCACGTTCTTCTTTTCTTCATCATCCTTAACCTCCATTCGATTGGCAATCTATGAATCAGGATTGCAATCTCATCGTAGCCGTTGACATTCCGGAGATGAACAGGGCAATATTCAGGTTTGGCATTGGAATCTTATCGACTTCGGAGGCGGAAAATAAAAACGTCAGGGACGGATCGAGCGCGCCCTGACGTTCCTATCAGTTTTGGCGAAAAACCGAAACGCCTGCAAATGTGCAGCTATTTCCGCCGATATCCGTCCTTTTGAGCAGAAAGGATGCAAAAACGCAGGTATTTTCCTCCGTCTGCCCGATTTCCGGCTTGTCCTTGGCATTTGCCTGCACATTTGCAGGTATTTCTTAACGGGCCGTCGGCAGGTTAGAAATACATGTATTATTGCAGGTTTGGGAGGCCGCAAGCCACCGAGTATCGCCGGCATGCCCTGTGCGCTTCTCTGCCACGAATCGCTGATCCTCTAAAGAACCTCCGGTTTGCATTCTCTTACTCGCTTGCTCGCTTGCTTGTGCGCCTGGCCGCGACGCGCTACGAAGACTCCAGAACGGGCACGCGGATCGCGATCCGGAAGCCCTCCGTCCTGCCCTCTTCGATCTCGATTCCGTACGGCTCGCCGAAGTGAAGCCGTATCCGTCTGTGGACATTGGACAATCCGATGCCGTGGCCGATGCCGTCCGAGTCGCGCGCCTTTCCCATGCCGCCGGCGTCCCCGTCGATATCCAGGCGCCGGCTGAGGCCCGGTCCGTTGTCCTCGACGGCGAAGATCAAGCCTGCGCCGACGCGCCTGGCGGTGAGCCGGATCTTGCCCTTGCCTTCGGGCAAGCGGTTAATCCCGTGCTTCACCGCATTTTCCACAAGCGGCTGCAGGATCAGCTTGATGAGCTTCAGTCCCAGCACGTCCGGGTCCGCCTGCACGAAAAACTGGAACGCCCGCTTGCTCCTCAGCAGCTCGATTTCCATATAGCTCCTCGCATGCTCGATCTCCCGCCCGACGGTCGTCCACTCTTCGCCGTTGTTCAGGCTGAAGCGGAGCAGATTCGCGAGCTTCGTCACCATCGCGGCGATATCGGGCACGTTCGCCCGCTCCGCGCTCCATTTAATCGAATCCAGCGTGTTGTAGAAAAAGTGAGGATTGATCTGATGGATCAGCGACTGCATCTCGAGCTGCCGCTTGTCCGACTCCATCCGCTTGGTCGTATCCAGCAGGTCCGACATATCCTGCGTCATCCGGTTGTACCCGTTCACCAGCTGGCCGATCTCGTCGTCGCGCGGACGGATGGCCCGGAACGGCTCCAGCAGCCCTTTGCGTACCTGCTTCATATGTTTGACCAGCTGCATGATCGGCAGCGTAAAGTTGCGAATGACGATTGTCACGAACAAGACGATCACGAGAAAGCTGGCGACGACGGTTGCGATGGTGAAGCTCTTGATGCGGCCGATGTTGCCGGTTAAATCCCGTTCGGGCAGCATCGCGATCAGCTTCCCCCCGTCCTGCAGGGCGATTTCCGCGCTCGACCAGCCCTCGATCGGCCGATAAGGCGCTAGGTACGTCTCTTCGTAAGGCTGCGAAATCATACGGCCGGTCTCGTCGACCATGACGAAGCGGTAGTTTTTGAAGGAGGACGGCGGGATCAGCTCGGTTCGCACGAGATATTCGGGAACGCGGATCGCCATAATGCCGATCGGCTCGAAGTCGTCGAGCGACCGGATGGCCCGGACGTAGAGATGAACGGGCTGCCGCAGCCGCTCGTCCCAAAGATGAACCCATTTTCCCCGGCCGTTTCGCTTCAACGCTTCTTCAAAGTAGGGAGATTCGGGGTCGATGCGGGAGAGTCCGAGCAGATTCCGGTAATTCGGGTAAGCTTTAAGGCTGTTCGGCCTGATATACAGCTCATAAGGACCCTTCAGCCGGGCGATCAGCGCGTTCATCCGGTTAATGAAGGTCAATTCTTCCGTATAGACCGATGGCTCCGGCTGCCGCAGAAAAGACTGCAGCTCGACGGAGCCGATAATGCTTTCCGATTGCCGCTCCACGTCCAGGAGAAAATCGTTGACCGCCTTGGCGTTGACCCGCAGGTTGTCCTCGAGGAATTGCGTCGTCACCACCCCGATCTGCCTTTTGGATTGCTCGTACGACAAGTAGCCGAGCGCGCCCAGCGGAATAAGCACGGAGAGGCACATAAGCAGGATCATTTTTCGGAATAGGTCGCCTGCGGCGATTCGCGTCCACTTCATTTCCCGTATCGGAACTCCTTCGGCGTCAGGCCTACGCGCTTTTTGAAGACGTTGCCGAAATGCTGCAAATCGCGATAGCCGACGGCTTCGGCGATCTCGTATATTTTCATCGAGCTCTCGGTCAGCAAGCGTCTGGCATGCCCCAGCCGCGTCTCCGTCAGAAAATCCATATACGTCTGCCCTGTCTCGCGCTTGAAGGACTGGCTCAGCCACACCGGATGCATGGACAAACGGTCGGCGATCGTCTGCAGCGTCAGATCTTCCGCGTAATGATCCTCGATGATTCGGATCGCCCTCGCAATCACCGCATTTTGCGTCGTCTTGCGGCAGAGGCTCAATACGTATTGCACGAGAACGCTCGAATATTGGTCCAGCGTCCGGCACTCGTCGAGCTCCTCCCACACCCGCATGGGCACTTCTTCAAGCTGCCGGCCTTCGGCGTTCTTGAGCGCCAGATGAATCCGGGAGAGAAAACCGAGCAAAATCCGGACGACTTCTTCATGGTTGTAAGAATGCGCGCCCTGCAAGACCGCTTGCCGGAAATACGTCGATACCGCGTCCTTCAACGTCTCTTTATCACCTCTGACGATCAAGGCGGCGATCGCTTCGGGAATGGAATCGGCCGTTATGGCGGCAGAGGCCGCCGGAGACTCGTAATGCATCGGAGCATCGTCCGACAGCGAGTAGATTTGAAACGCGCGCTGCGCCTGCGCGTAAGCTTCATGCAGCTGCTCGAAACGCTGCATCTTGGCGCTTATGCCGACGGCAAGCGTAATCCGCTGATATCTGCCGACGGATGCCACCGCGTTCTTGGCCGTTTGTTCGGGTTGATCGGAGGTCGTGATGAGCATCCACCTGTTTTTGGGATCTTTCAGCAGCACGGAGGACGAGCCGGCCTCGGCCAGCTCGCTCACGATATTCCCGATTGCGAACGTTTGCAGCGCATAATCCCGATGAAGCGGCTTGCCGTCCGGATAGCCTTTGACATCCATCAGCATGACCGTGTACGGCGCTTCCGCGAGCCACGCGATCTGCCAGAATCGGAGACGCTGATAGAGGTGCTCCTCCAAGCTCGTCGGACGGGTGCAGAAATCGATGAGATACTCGTCTCGCATCGCGTCGTTGCCTCTTTCCGCGAGCGACTGCTGCTT
The DNA here is from genome assembly GCF_042649185.1 of Cohnella sp. GCM10012308. Classification (NCBI taxonomy): domain Bacteria; kingdom Bacillati; phylum Bacillota; class Bacilli; order Caryophanales; family Paenibacillaceae; genus Cohnella; species Cohnella sp. GCM10012308. The sequence continues at coordinate 5,913 of NZ_JBHRYU010000014.1, read as the reverse complement.
CGAGTTTTCAATCGCCAGCTTCTTTTCCAGCAGCACCAGGTCGATGGCTTTCTCGATCCGCTCCCTCAAGTCCTCGGTACGAAAGGGCTTCAGCAAATAATCGAACGCGCCCAGGCGAATGCTCTGCCGCGCATACTCGAAGTCGTTGAATCCGCTGACCACGATGACCTTAGGCTTATAGCCGCCTTCATCCACGACGGTCTCGATCAATTCCAAGCCCGTCATCCTCGGCAGCATGATGTCCGTGACGATGAGCTCCGGCCGGAACGCTTGGATAAGCGAGAGGGCGCTCTCCGCATTGTCCGCCGTATGCAAAGTGAGGTCTGGCCGGTTCAAGCCGGCCGCGATCCGGGTCATGCCCGCGAGTGCGTCGGGCTCATCCTCGATGAGCATCATATGCACGGAACCCACGTCCTCTTCGCCAGATTCGATGCCGCATTTTCCCCTATGCTGCTTTCATCTTAATCGAGGCGCAGGGAAATAGAAACAGGGAAAACGCAAGGTTTTCCCCTGTTCCTTTAGTCGGGAAGCGGCTATCGACGCGTACGAAGCAAACCAAGCAGCTCCCGCTGCACGGCGGGATCCTTCACCGGCGGCGGCGTACGGGCGATTCTCCCTTTCTCGATATAAATCCCGCCCCGCGCGCCGAACCCGGGATTCGTCGCCGCGTCGACGATCCGCCTTGCGCCCCCGTCGGGCGACTGGAACAGAAAGCTGAGCATCCGGAACAACCGCGGCACGCCCGGGTTCTTCGACATCGCCGTCCGGTTCATGCCGGGATCGGCGACGCGCAGCGCAATGCCGTCTTTTGCGTAATCGTCAGCCATCGCGAAGAAGGCGGCGGCAACGGCGAGCTTGGACTGCGCGTATGGCTTGAATTTCTTGAACTTGCGAGGCGACGGCAGCTCCGCGAGCTCCAGCTTCCTCGCCATCTTCATGGCGCTGGAGCCGACCGCGACGACGACGGACCGGCCGGCAGCCCGAAGCCGCGGACGAAGCAGCTCGGTAAGCAGATACGGCGCGAACGTATTCACTTCGTAATGAAGATCCTGATTCTGGGGGGAGAGCCGCACGCCGTCGAGCAAAATCCCCGCATTGTGGACGAGCAGGTCGATCTTGGCGCCGGCTTCCGACGTTTGACGCGCGGCTTCGCGGATCTGTCCGTGATCGGATAAATCCGCCGTCACCGTACGGATGGAGATCGCCGGCGCCAATATCCCGAGCGCCCGGCTCTGCGTCTCCATGCGCGCGCGGTCCCTGCCGATAAGGATCAGGTCGAAGCCCTCCTGCGCCAGTTGTTTGCAGACTTCCGAGCCGATGCCCGAATAGGACGCCGTGATGACGGCCACTTTTTTAACATGCGCTTCTTGCGTTCTCATGGAACGATGCTCCCCTCTCCGAATAAGATCAGCTTGGACTTCTTGCCGATTTAAAAGCTTGAAATCCGTCTCGCGGACGGCCCGGTCACCTCCTTTTTTAATTTGGAACGATCGTTCAATAATGGGCGAGAGAAAAACCTATCCTTGCCTGGACAGGTTCCTCCGCTATCTATTGGAAGGGCTGGAGCGCCGTCTCGACGACATCCTTCAAAAAGTCCCGCGGCACTTGCGTCTTCGCCAGCGTGGCCAGTCCGGTAAACGAGACAGTCAGCGTGCGGCCATAAGCGCGCGCATCGAGGTCGGCCGCAAGCTCCCCGGATGCCATTCCCCGCTCAAGAAAAGCCGTGAACGCCTGCTCCAAACGCAAAAAATGCGCCTTTACCAGTTCAGCCGCCCTGTCGTCGTGCAGGCTAAGCTCGCTGGCCGTGTTCGCCATCAGGCACCCCCAGTTGCTGCGATCCTCATGGACGAGATCGACGACATTATCGAACAAGCGCCGCAGCGTCGGATAGACCGGCAGTGGCTGCGACAGCGTGTTGACGATCCGGGAGGCGTAAACCTCGGAATAACGGTTCAGGCATCCCTCGTACAAGGCTTGCTTGTCGCCGAACGTGTCGTACAGGCTGCCCCGGTTAATTCCCATCGCAGCGATCAGATCGCCCACGGAAGTGCGCTCGTATCCATTGCGCCAAAACAGCTTCATCGCCTTGTCCAGCGCCTGAGACGGCTCAAAAGCTTTCGAGCGAGCCATGCTTGCTCCCCCCTCTGAAGGGAGTATAACCTAATTGGAACGATTGTTCAAATATAATGCGGTAGACGTCTAAGGACCGTGCCACAAAACTTTTCCATCGTTTACCCGGATCAGCTCAGCCTTATCGCTCCGGCAACGCCCCCGCCTCGGTTAAAATGTCGGCGATTTCCCGAAATCCTCTTTGCCGCGCATGCATCAACGGCGTGAGTCCGTCTCTATCCGCGATATTTAAGTCGGCGCCATGGCTAATCAGCAGCCGCACGATTTGTTGGTGCTTCTCTCCGCCATTGCCTAGAATGACCGCTTCCAATAAGGCCGTCCAATGCAGGTTATTGACGTGATTCACATCGGTGTCCGAACGGCTAAGCAGCTCTTCGACAACCTCGACATGTCCGCGTTCCGAAGCGGGAATCACCGCGATTCCCCCGAACCGGTTCGTAAGTCTGGTATCGGCACCCGCGTCGATCGCGAGCTTGACGATATCGAGGTACCCTTCCGCTCCGGCATACAAGAGAACGTTATTTAAGCGGTGATCGCGAATGTTGATGTCCGCACCGTTTTCAATAAGCGCCTTTACGACTTCCGTCCGATTGTTATAGGTGGCTGCCACGACGGCCGTTCTTCCGCCGCGATCCGTTGCGTTAATGTCCGCTCCGTCTTCGAGCAGCATCAGCACGCGTTCCACGTCGCCTTTTTCTGCCGAGATGATTAATTGCTCGTTCACCATACTCACCTTCTTTTCTGCAAACCGATGATCATGCGTCGGCTGCCGCGGTCTCCGGAGCCGTCTTGCCGTCTTTCCAGATGACTTGTTCGCCGTAATTTTTGCCCCAATTGTACATCATCTTCAAGACGGGGATGAGACTCTCGCCATATTCCGTCAACGTGTATTCCACCCGGGGCGGGACGACTGGATATACTTTACGGAAGACCAGCTGGTCTTCCTCCAACTCGCGCAGCTGATTGGTCAGCATTTTTTGCGTAATGTGGGGAATCAGCTTTTTCAGCTCGCTGAACCGCTTCGTTCCTTCCAAACCGAGATGCCACAAGATAATGAGTTTCCATTTGCCGCCGATCACCGCGAGCGTCAATTCCTTCTCGCAATTGATCGTCGCCAAGTCGATCCGATCCTTGATTTCCGTCGCCATCGTCATCCCTCCTCTAGGCAGTATACAACGGGAGATTACAGGATGTAAAAGCGTATACCTTCCATTTGGAAACTAAAGAACAGTCCCCGCCGCGAAGGCAAGGACTGTCCGTTATTTGAGCGGCTGGCGTCCGCTATTCCAGGTTGGCATGCCTGCCATACATTCGGCCGGTATCCTGTCCCTGCTTCTCCATCATCCTGAGAATGACGGCGTCGTAAAAAATCAGCAGGGTCTGCTCGAACAGCGAAGCCATCGGCTGAATGGTCTTATAGCTGCCGCTCGCTTGATCCTTGGGCGAGCCCGGCAGCTTGACCACCGCGTCCGCCAGACTTCCGATCGTCGACTCGGGCGCGATCGTGACGGCTACGACGGATGCACCGAGACTTTTCGCTTTTTGGGCCATCGGAATCAAGCTTTTCGTTTCCCCCGAGCCGGTCCCGACGATCAGGACATCGCCTTCGCCGATGCCGGGCGTGATCGTCTCGCCGACCACATACGCATTGGTTCCGGTGTGCATCAGACGCATGGCGAATGCCCGTCCCATCAGACCCGATCTTCCTGCGCCGGCGACGAACACATTTTTCGATTGCAAAATGAGATCCGCCAGCGTCTCGGCTTCTGCATCGGCGATCTGTTCGGCGGACCGCTGGAGCTCCTTGACGATCTCGGCGACGTATTGGATCGCTTTCATGGTTTAGGCCAGGCTGACCAGTTTTTTCATTTCGGCCGCAGTCGCCTTCTTGTCCGACTGGCTGGTGATGCCGCCGCCGACAATGACCAGGTCCGGCTGGGCTTTGATGACTTCCGGCAGGGTGTCGAGCTTGATGCCGCCGGCGATGGCCGTTTTGGCCTGCTTGACGACGCGTTTGATCGCCGCAAGCTCCTCGAAGGAGTTTTTGCCTTCAGCCTGATGGTCGTAACCGGAGTGCACGCAAATATAGTCAACGCCAAGCGCGTCGATCTCTTGCGCTCTGCCTTCGATGTCCTTCACGTTGATCATGTCGACCATGATTTTTTTGTTTTGCTTGCGGGCTTCCTCGACGGCGCCGCGAATCGTCGAATTGTCCGATACGCCCAGCACGGTGATAATATCCGCGCCCGCTTCGGAGGCCTTCATGACCTCGTAGCCGCCGGCATCCATGATTTTCAGGTCGGCCAGCACGCGCAGCGACGGGAATGCCTCCTTGATTTCCTTTACCGCCCGCAGCCCCTCGTTAATGACGACAGGCGTGCCGATCTCCACGATATCTATATGATCCGCCACTTCCGCAACGACTTGCTTCGCTCCGTCAATATCTACAAGATCCAGTGCCAATTGAAGTTCCATGGGATGATCTCTCCTTCGGGATGATTGTGCTTGCTTAGCTCTAGCCCATTGTAGAGTCACCGTTTCATTTTCGTAAGTAGGCACTTTCGCGTGAGGTAGTTACCTGGAGGAAACTATGGCGCGTAAAAAATACGTAGATGTAGCTCTATCTGGAGTCTCTTCATCCATTCTGCCTGCCCACCGCGTCAATGTAGCTCTATCTTCGTAATGTCCGCTTGGTACCGCGATCGCCTGACCGCTGCCATCAACGTACCAGACGACTATGCACTAGGCTTGCGCAAGCTCGGCCGCCGACGGCGTATAAGACGGGGTCAGTTCCAAGAAATATAAGGTGAATGTATATGGGGTGAAGGGCGGTGGGGTGTTGAGGGCCGGCGGAATAACAAATCTAGCCACGGTTGGCGACTACGGAGGCGCGTCTCGGGCGGTTGGGGCGGTTATGGGGGTTGGGGCGGTTGGGGCGGTTATGGGGGTTGGGGCGGTTGGGGCGGTTGGGGCGGTTGGGGCGGTTGGGGCGGTTATGCGGTTACGGCGGTTAGGGCGGTTATGTTGATGGGCTGGCGGACACAGGAGACCTTATTTTGTGAAAAGCGCTCCATACGCGACGGTTGCGGACAGGAGGTACGTTATTTAGCCCAATAAAAGCCAAAACGGCCTGCATTGGGCTAAATAACGGATCCTGGGTCCACGAGCGCATGGAATGCGAGAACAACGTAAAATTAGCGGATCGTATGTCCGAATGAATGGGCACGGAACGAGGTTTTTAGTATCGGCTAATTTACAAGAATGCCCCAAAGTAATATTCTGCCGCTTCCTCAGAATAGCCGTCTTCCCCCTGCCATTCCGACACCGCGTCCCAATCGCTCATTCCTCTATGCTTGCGAGGGGTATCGCGCGAAACCAGCAAGCCGGCATATCCCCAGATCTCCAACAACACGTCGCGCTCATTTTTATTGGAAGGGATCGTTTCCTTCCATCGTTTCTCCAGCATCCGGGCACCCTCATGATCCGCTGCAAAGGCATCCGGCGGTTACTTCCAGCCGCTTGAAGTCCAGAATGTATCGGCAAAACTGCAAAAATACATCTATTTCGCCTGAAATGAACCCTTCAAAGCGGATACCTGCAAATATACATCTATTTCGTTATTTCATGCGATTTCCGCCCCTTTCTTTGAAATTTAGCTGCATATTTCAGGCTGTTGAGAAAGCAGTTTTACGCAGCCAACTGTAGCCTGATCCGACGAATATGTAAATAAATGGTCGACAGTGCGCACCAAAAGCCCGAACCTTTGCAGGAAGAAGTCTTCGC